>NZ_JBEAHA010000008.1:0-220142 GCF_040061975.1 Klebsiella sp. GG_Kp146 | reverse complement strand
CGAGCGGAGCGAGAGAACGTTGCGTCAGCAACGGCCCGCAGGGCGAGCCACAAAGTGGCGAGTCATCCTCTATCACCGACCAAATTCAAAAAGCCTGCTCAATGAGCAGGCTTTTTTGCATCTTTGGCCTGTGAGGATGAGAACCTCCGGGGGCAGGAGGTTCGACTCGAGCGGAGCGAGAGAACGTTGCGTCAGCAACGGCCCGCAGGGCGAGCCACAAAGCGGCGAGTCATCCTCTATCACCGACCAAATTCAAAAAGCCTGCTCAACGAGCAGGCTTTTTTGCATCTGTAGCCTGTGAGGATGAGAACCTCCGGGGGCAGGAGGTTCGACTTGGGTTCCGTAGGCCCGCGCAAGCGCAGCGCCGCCGGGCATCATCAGCGCGCTACTGGCCAAAAACCCCATCAAAATCACAAAAAACGTCTTTATCCCCATTTCCAGCCAGCTGTTCGCTATTTTGTGACATCTTCCATTGCATTTTTTTATCGATGAACAGATCTTTTTTCGCGAAGCTTATGGCTAAATGCAGCATTTTCCGCTGTGCGTTTTAACGTTCACGCTATTAATCGCTCACATATTGGTCACATAGTAAGAAATTTTTCTCATTTGCTGGCATTGTTTCCCACTGGGTGTCGCACCTTAATAAGGTCTTTATTCTGCATATTCGCCTGTAGCATAAATTTCTCTGCTGAAAATAGCGTCTTGAAGTTTTTTTAATCTTTGCCTGCCGTTTCTCACGCTGGATGTAAAACCCGGCTGGCTGTATTGACGTTTCCCCATTCTGTTGACAGATTGTAGGGCATGAGGGGCATTTCATGGAGAATCCGTACTGCAACTCAGTCGTTTTTGCGAAAGGAATCCCCATCTCTCTCTACGCCTTCGGGCACCACCGACCGGACCGGGTATATTCTAAATAGTTCGCGCTGCGGGAAGGCGGCAAGTTTGCGAGTCCCCAGGAACATAGATAACGATGTGACTGGGATAATCGAGCGCAGCCAACGCATCCGTGGTTCGAAATATGACGAATAAAAATAAATAAAGGTCTGGCGGATATATGCAAACAACATCACAGTTTTGGAGCAGAATAATGAGTATTTCCTTGAAGAAATCAGGGATGCTGAAGCTTGGTCTGAGCCTGGTCGCCATGACCGTCGCCGCCAGCGTGCAAGCGAAAACCCTGGTTTATTGTTCAGAAGGCTCGCCGGAAGGCTTTAACCCACAGCTCTTCACCTCTGGCACCACCTATGACGCCAGTTCCGTACCCATCTACAACCGCCTGGTCGAATTCAAAACTGGTACGACGGAAGTTATTCCGGGACTGGCTGAGAAATGGGAAGTTAGTGCGGACGGTAAAACCTATACTTTCCACCTGCGTCAGGGCGTGAAGTGGCAGGATAATAAAGACTTTAAGCCAACCCGTGACCTGAACGCCGATGACGTGGTGTTCTCCTTCGATCGTCAGAAGAATACCAATAACCCGTACCATAAAGTTTCTGGCGGCAGCTATGAATACTTTGAAGGGATGGGATTACCAGACCTGATTAGCGAAGTGAAGAAAGTGGACGATAAAACCGTCCAGTTCGTCCTGACCCGCCCGGAAGCGCCGTTCCTCGCTGACCTGGCCATGGACTTCGCTTCCATTCTTTCTAAAGAGTATGCCGACAACATGCTGAAAGCCGGCACGCCGGAAAAAGTAGACCTCAATCCTATCGGTACCGGTCCATTCCAGCTGCTGCAGTACCAGAAAGATTCCCGCATTCTGTATAAAGCCTTCCCGGGCTACTGGGGCACCAAGCCGAAGATCGATCGTCTGGTCTTCTCCATCACGCCGGATGCCTCCGTGCGCTACGCCAAGCTGCAGAAAAATGAGTGCCAGGTGATGCCGTATCCTAACCCGGCGGACATCGCGCGCATGAAGGAAGATAAAAACATTACCCTGCTGGAACAGCCGGGTCTGAACGTCGGTTATCTCTCCTTCAACACCGAGAAGAAACCGCTGGACGAGGTGAAAGTTCGTCAGGCGCTGACCTACGCGGTTAACAAAGAAGCGATCATCAAAGCGGTTTACCAGGGCGCAGGCCAGGCGGCGAAGAACCTGATCCCGCCAACCATGTGGGGCTATAACGACGACGTCAAAGACTACACCTACGATCCGGAGAAGGCGAAGCAGCTGCTGAAAGAAGCGGGCCTGGAAAAAGGCTTCACTATCGACCTGTGGGCGATGCCGGTACAGCGTCCGTATAACCCGAACGCCCGCCGTATGGCGGAGATGATCCAGGCCGACTGGGCCAAGATTGGCGTCCAGGCCAAGATCGTCACCTACGAGTGGGGCGAGTATCTGAAACGCGCGAAAGCGGGCGAGCACCAGACCGTCATGATGGGCTGGACCGGCGACAACGGGGATCCGGATAACTTCTTCGCGACCCTGTTCAGCTGCGCCGCGGCGAAAGACGGCTCCAACTACTCGCGCTGGTGCTATAAGCCGTTTGAAGATCTGATTCAGCCGGCCCGCGCCACCGACGACCACAACAAGCGTATTGAACTGTACAAACAGGCTCAGGTAGTGATGCATGACCAGGCTCCGGCGCTGATCATCGCTCACTCCACCGTTTACGAGCCAGTGCGTAAAGAAGTCAAAGGCTATGTGGTGGATCCGCTGGGTAAACACCACTTCGATAACGTCTCTGTCGAATAATAAGCACGATGCCTGACCCCCTCTCCCCGCGTGGGAGAGGTGGGGGGCGTATTCCCGCTATTCCGGGGAATGCTTTTGTGAGCAATACAGACGCCCTGTCGCCAGGCGGGGCGTCACTAGAGAGAATCCGGGTTATGTTGCAGTTTATTCTCCGACGTCTGGGACTTGTCATCCCGACATTTATCGGTATCACCCTTCTCACCTTTGCCTTCGTCCATATGATCCCCGGCGATCCGGTGATGATTATGGCGGGCGAACGTGGTATTTCCCCCGAACGTCACGCGCAGCTGCTGGCCGAAATGGGCCTTGATAAGCCGCTGTGGCAGCAATATGCCCACTATATCTGGGGCGTGCTGCACGGCGATTTAGGCATCTCGCTGAAAAGCCGCATTCCCGTGTGGCAGGAGTTTGTCCCACGCTTTAAAGCCACCCTTGAGCTGGGCGTCTGCGCGATGATCTTCGCCGTCGCCGTCGGCATTCCGGTGGGCGTGCTGGCTGCGGTAAAACGCGGCTCCATCTTTGACCACACCGCGGTGGGCCTGGCGCTGACCGGCTACTCGATGCCTATCTTCTGGTGGGGCATGATGTTGATTATGCTGGTTTCGGTACAGCTGAACCTGACGCCGGTCTCCGGGCGCATCAGCGATACGGTGTTCCTTGACGATACCCTGCCGCTTACCGGCTTTATGCTGATCGACACCGCCATCTGGGGCGAGCAGGGCGACTTTATTGACGCCTTAATGCATATGATCCTGCCCGCCATCGTGCTGGGCACCATTCCGCTGGCGGTGATCGTGCGTATGACCCGGTCGTCGATGCTGGAAGTGCTCGGCGAAGACTACATCCGTACCGCGCGCGCCAAAGGCCTGACCCGGATGCGGGTGATTGTGATCCACGCGCTGCGTAACGCGATGCTGCCGGTGGTCACGGTGATTGGCCTGCAGGTGGGCACGCTGCTGGCGGGCGCCATCCTGACGGAAACCATTTTCTCATGGCCTGGTTTAGGCCGCTGGCTGATCGACGCGCTGCAGCGTCGCGATTATCCGGTGGTGCAGGGCGGGGTGCTGCTGGTGGCGACGATGATTATCCTCGTCAACCTGCTGGTCGACCTGCTGTACGGCGTGGTGAACCCGCGTATCCGGCATAAGAAGTAAGGGGCCATCATGTCACAAGTTACTGAAAATAAAGTTATCACTGCGCCGGTGCCCATGACCCCGCTGCAGGAGTTCTGGCACTATTTCAAGCGCAATAAAGGGGCGGTGGTTGGTCTGGTGTACGTGGCGGTGATGATCATTATCGCCGTGTTCGCCAACTTCCTCGCCCCGTATAACCCGGCGGATCAGTTCCGTGATTCGCTGCTGGCGCCCCCGTTCTGGCAGGAGGGCGGCAGCCTGGCGCATCTGCTCGGCACCGACGACGTGGGCCGCGATATTCTGTCTCGCCTGATGTATGGCGCGCGCCTGTCGCTGTTGGTGGGCTGCCTGGTGGTGGTCCTGTCGCTGATCCTTGGCGTGGTGCTCGGCCTGGTGGCGGGCTATTTCGGCGGGGTGGTGGATTCGGTCATCATGCGCGTCGTCGATATTATGCTGGCGCTGCCGAGTCTGCTGCTGGCGCTGGTGCTGGTGGCTATCTTCGGGCCCTCCATCGTTAACGCCTCGCTGGCGCTCACCTTCGTGGCGCTCCCGCACTATGTGCGTCTGACGCGCGCGGCGGTGCTGGTGGAGGTCAACCGCGACTACGTGACCGCCTCCCGCGTGGCGGGCGCCGGGGCGATGCGCCAGATGTTCGTCAATATTCTGCCTAACTGTCTCGCGCCGCTGATCGTTCAGGCGTCGCTGGGCTTCTCTAACGCCATTCTCGACATGGCCGCGCTGGGGTTCCTCGGCATGGGCGCGCAGCCGCCGACGCCGGAGTGGGGCACCATGCTCTCCGACGTATTGCAGTTCGCACAGAGCGCCTGGTGGGTGGTGACCTTCCCGGGCGTGGCGATCCTGCTGACGGTGCTGGCATTTAACCTGATGGGTGACGGTCTGCGTGACGCGCTCGATCCCAAACTGAAGCAGTAAGAGGTTCGAGATGGCGTTATTGAATGTAGATAAATTATCGGTGCATTTCGGCGATGAAAACGCGCCGTTCCGCGCCGTGGACCGCATCAGCTATAGCGTGAAGCAGGGCGAAGTGGTCGGCATCGTCGGGGAGTCTGGATCCGGTAAATCCGTCAGCTCGCTGGCGATTATGGGCCTGATTGATTACCCCGGCCGGGTGATGGCGGACAAACTGGAGTTTAACGGCCGCGATCTGCAGCGCATCTCTGAAAAAGAGCGGCGCCAGCTGGTGGGGGCGGAGGTGGCGATGATCTTCCAGGATCCGATGACCAGCCTCAATCCGTGCTATACCGTCGGCTACCAGATTATGGAAGCGATTAAAGTCCATCAGGGCGGCAATAAGCAAACCCGCCGCCAGCGGGCCATCGACCTGCTGAACCTGGTGGGCATTCCCGATCCGGCGTCGCGGCTGGACGTCTATCCACACCAGCTTTCCGGCGGGATGAGCCAGCGCGTGATGATCGCGATGGCGATTGCCTGTCGGCCAAAACTGCTGATTGCCGATGAACCGACCACCGCGCTGGACGTGACCATTCAGGCGCAGATCATCGAGCTGCTGCTGGATCTGCAGCAGCAGGAGAATATGGCGCTGGTGCTGATCACCCACGACCTGGCGCTGGTGGCCGAGGCCGCGCATAAAATTATCGTTATGTATGCCGGTCAGGTGGTGGAGACTGGCGATGCGAAGGATATTTTCCGCGCGCCGCGCCATCCATACACCCAGGCGCTGCTGCGCGCGCTGCCGGAGTTCGCCCAGGATAAAGCGCGTCTGGCGTCGCTGCCGGGCGTGGTGCCGGGGAAATATGACCGTCCCAACGGCTGCCTGCTGAACCCGCGCTGCCCCTATGCTACGGATAAATGTCGTAGTGAAGAGCCGGCGCTCGCGGATCTCACTGGCGGCCGCCAGTCTAAATGTCACTACCCACTCGATGATGCCGGGAGGCCTGGATTATGAGTACGCAAAAGGCCGCCACGCCACAACCGCTGTTGCAGGCCATTGATCTGAAAAAACACTACCCGGTGAAGAAGGGGTTATTCGCCCCGGAACGGCTGGTGAAGGCGCTGGACGGCGTCTCCTTTACCCTTGAGCGCGGTAAAACGCTGGCGGTGGTGGGGGAGTCGGGCTGCGGTAAATCGACCCTCGGTCGTCTGCTGACGATGATTGAAATTCCCACCGGCGGCGAGCTCTATTATCAGGGGCAGGATCTGCTTAAGCACGACCCGCAGGCGCAGAAGCTGCGGCGGCAAAAAATCCAGATTGTGTTCCAGAACCCCTACGGTTCTCTGAACCCGCGTAAAAAAGTGGGGCAGATTCTGGAAGAGCCGCTGCTGATTAACAGCAGCCTGAGCAAAGAGCAGCGCCGCGAAAAAGCGCTGGCGATGATGGCGAAAGTGGGCCTGAAAACAGAGCACTACGATCGCTACCCGCATATGTTCTCCGGCGGTCAGCGCCAGCGTATCGCCATTGCCCGCGGGCTGATGCTCGATCCGGACGTGGTGATTGCCGATGAGCCGGTCTCCGCGCTGGACGTTTCGGTACGCGCTCAGGTGCTGAACCTGATGATGGATCTGCAGCAGGATTTAGGGCTGTCCTACGTGTTTATCTCCCACGACCTGTCGGTCGTCGAGCATATCGCTGATGAAGTGATGGTGATGTATCTCGGCCGCTGCGTGGAGAAGGGCACCAAGGAGCAGATCTTTAACAATCCGCGTCATCCATACACCCAGGCGCTGTTGTCGGCGACGCCGCGTCTGAACCCGGACGACCGTCGCGAGCGGATTAAGCTGACCGGCGAGCTGCCGAGCCCGCTGAATCCGCCGCCGGGCTGCGCCTTCAACGCGCGCTGCCGCCGGCGCTTCGGCCCCTGCACCCAGCTTCAGCCGCAGCTGAAAGATTACGGCGGCCAGCTGGTGGCCTGCTTTGCCGTCGACCAGGATGAGAATCCGCAAAAGCCCCACGCCTGATGGCACGCTCCCGGTCCGATGACCGGGAGCTTCTCTCCCGCCGGAGATGAAATCCGACGATATCGCCTTTTATCGCAGTGAATGCCACGCTCTCGGAGCATTCTTCGTCGATTATCCGAAAAAATAAGACTTTCAGTCCATTTTTATAGAATTAAAGAGAAATTAAAATGGTTCAGGTTTATTCTTTCGCTTATCTGACGCTATGATTCTATCATCGCGAAATACCTTTATATAAAAACGAATGGGAAGCGCGGTGGTTGCGGGGCTTAAGGATGTACGCATACCTAAAAAATGGGGCTATTCTTCTCAAAGGGAAATGTTAGTGTAGCGATACTTCTGCCGTGGAATCACACCGAAAATCAAAATCTAAACTATTATAACCCTGTCAATCGTGTGTATTGGTACGTCTCCACCGGCGCTTTTTCTGCCATACCAGAGACGTCACGATATTTTAAATATACTCAGAAAATAACAACAAACTTAATATGAAATTTTTAAAATCATGAGGTTATCAATGAACCATTATGATGATCTGCAGCGCTTTCAGGAAAAAACGCGGACGCAAAACCTCAACTTTCAGGATCTTTCATCGCAAGCCGCCACGCGGGAGCATGGAGACTGGGCGATCCTCAATCAGCTCAATCCCGGTGCAGAGAAACCCTCTTCCCTGGCGCTGGGAGGCTCGGTCTCCGCGCCGTTGCCGCAGTCGGTGCCTGCAGATCTGTTCCGCCAGGTAGAGGCGGCCGTCGCAGTGGCGCCAGCCTCTGATCCTGTTGCGTCTGCCGCGCCAGCGGCCCCGCAGCCGGTCGTGGAGACCGCCGCAGCCGCGCCGGAGCCGGTCAGGCAGGAGCCTGCGGTGGCCCCTGCGCCTCCCATCCCGGCGCCTGAACCGGCAATGGCTCCGCCGCCGAGAATGGCCCCCCGACCCGCGCCCGCCGCCGAGAACTATGCCCACCTGTTCGCGACGAAAAGCGCAGAGCCGGTGGCGAAAAATAAAGACCAGCCTTTGAAATCACTTCTGGAAAGGATCGCAACATGCCGTTGATTTGCGTCTGTTCACCGAAAGGTGGCGTAGGGAAAACGACCCTGGCGGCCAATTTAGCCTATTCGCTGGCGCGGACCGGCAGCAAAGTGCTGGCGCTGGATTTTGATGTCCAGAACGCGCTGCGTTTGCATTTTGGCGTGCCGCTGAACGATGAGCGCGGCTATGTGGCGAAGGCGCTGGAGCTGCACGACTGGAGCCAGTGCGTGCTGAGCGCCGGCAGCAACATTTTCGTCCTGCCGTATGGCGAAGTGAGCGAAGCGCAGCGTCAGGCGTTTGATGAGCAGCTGACCCACAATGACCATTTTCTCCAGCGCGGACTGTCCGCACTGCTGAATTATCCCGGACTTATCACCATCGCCGATATGCCGCCAGGGCCTTCGCCGGCGCTAAAGGCGCTGACGGGGCTGGCGGACCTGCATCTGATCCCGCTGCTGGCGGATACCGCCTCGATGTCGACCCTGGCGCACGTGGAAAAACAGCGCCTGACCGGCGCGGCGCTGAATCACAAGCATGGGCACTATTTCGTCATTAACCAAAGCGATAGCCGTCGCCAGGTCAGCCGGGACGTCACCAGCCTGATGGAAGAAAAACTGGGCGAACGACTGCTTGGCATTGTACATCGTGATGAAAGCGTGGTGGAGGCCAATGCGTCGCAGAAGTCGATTCTGGACTTTAACGCCTCCTCGGCAGCGGCCTTCGATATTGAAATTATTGCTAAAAAAATATCTTCGCTGTTGGGTATCCATATTGGCGATGGCACGGTGCACAGCCAGCCACGCATGTCAGGGCTTTAACTTATTGCAGGGCTGCTGAATGAAAAAATCTCTTTTTTGGTTGCTGGCGCTGGTGCTCTCTCCGGTCGCCGTGCTGGTAGTGATCACGCCGATGGACAGCCAGAAGCAGTACATCTTTGGTCTGCTGAGCATTGGTATTCTGTTTCTGATGGGTTTCAGCAAACGGCGCAGCATCTCGGTGATCATGGTCGTCACTTCGCTGCTGATGTCCACCCGTTACATGTATTTTCGCCTCACGCAGACCCTGCACTTCAACTCAGCCATTGAAACCATTCTCGGCATGGGGCTCTTTCTGGCGGAAGTCTATATCTGGGTGATGCTGCTGCTTAACTATCTGCAGACGGTCTGGCCGCTGAAGCGCGGCATTGTTCCGCTGCCGGATGATATGAGCAAGTGGCCGACGGTCGATATCTATATTCCGAGCTATAACGAACCGCTGGAGGTGGTGCGTGACACTGTCCTCGCGGCACAATGTATTGATTATCCAAAAGATAAAATGAAAATCTATCTTCTGGATGACGGTAAGCGCAGCGAGTTTGCCGTGTTCGCCGCCGACGTCGGAGTGGGCTATATTACCCGCAACGACAACAAGCACGCCAAAGCGGGGAACCTCAACCACGCGCTGACCCTGACCCAGGGAGAGCTTATCTGCGTCTTCGACTGCGACCACGTCGCCACGCGCGTGTTTCTGCAGGCCACCGTCGGCGGCTTTCTGAAAGATCCGATGCTGGCGCTGGTGCAGACGCCGCACTACTTCTATTCCCCGGATCCTTTCGAGCGCAACCTCTCCGTCGGGCGCAATATCCCGAACGAAGGGATGCTGTTCTATGGCCCGATTCAGCAGGGTAACGATAACTGGAACGCCACCTTTTTCTGCGGCTCCTGCGCGGTGATCCGCCGCGAGGCGCTGGCGCAGATCGGCGGTTTCGCCGTCGAAACGGTCACCGAGGACGCCCATACGGCGCTCAAGTTCCAGCGCCTTGGGTGGAAATCGGCCTTTCTCGATATTCCGCTGGCGGCTGGCCTCGCCACCGAGCGCCTGGTGGTGCACGTTATCCAGCGTACCCGCTGGGCGCGCGGGATGACGCAGATTTTTCGCGTTGATAACCCGCTGTTTGGCCGCGGGCTGACCTTCCAGCAGCGCTTGTGCTATCTCAGCGCCATGCTCTACTACCAGTTCGCGCTACCGAGGGTGGTGTTTGTCACCGCCCCGCTGGCTTACCTGCTGTTTAACCTCAATATTATTTACTCATCAGCGAGCCTGATCGTCTCTTATGCGCTGCCGCACCTGTTTCTCGCCATCTATGTCGGTTCGCGAATGAACGGCCGCTATCGCTACAGCTTCTGGGGGGAAATCTACGATATTGTGCTGGCTTTCCACCTGGTGCTGCCGACCCTGGTGACGATGATTTTCCCCAAGCGCGGCAAATTCAACGTCACCGATAAGGGCGGCCTGCTGGACGTCGGCTACTTCGATTTCACCGTAGTGCGCCCGCATCTGGTGGTGGCCTGCCTGCTGGCGCTGGGGGTGATCGTCGGCATCGTCCGGGCGATTGGCCATGACTACTTTGGATCGGACCCCAACGTTATCGCCCTCAACGTCGGATGGGGGATCTACAGTCTGATCTTCCTGCTGGCGGCGATTGCCGTAGCGCGCGAAACGCGGCAGGTGCGCAAAACCATTCGTATCGATGTCGATATTCCGGTGGTGATCCATTACGCCAGCGGCATCGTTTCCCGCAGCCATACCGAGGATCTGTCGATGGGCGGCTGCCGCGTGGTGGCGCCGGATACGCGCCATCTGGAGGATGATATCGAAGAGATTGAGCTGATCCTGCAGTCCGGGGCTATTTCGATCCCGGCGCAGCTGGTCACCTCTGACGAGCGCTTCCTGCGCCTCAAGTTTGATGAAGATATTCCGCTTTCGCGCCGCCGTGAACTGGTGCGCGTGGTGCTGGCCCGCGCGGATGCCTGGATTAATCCGCCGCGCCCGCAGGATAACCCGTTCCGCTCCTTCTTCACCATTTTACGCTGCGTGTTCGAACTGTTCTGGCTGACGTGGAAAACCCGTCGCAGCCAGCGCAATCGGGCAACAGTGGCGAAAACGGCGCAGGAGGATGGCACGTTATGAAGCGATTAACGACGCTGGCGCTGCTGGCAGGGATGCTCTCTGCGCCTGCGCTGCACAGTGAAGAACCGGGCGCCGCCGCCCCGCTGAGCTTCCCGCAGCTCAACGGCGCGGCGGACAGCGAGCCAGGCGACGAACCCCCGGCTGCCTCGCCGGAGGAGGGCGCCTCTCCGGCAGCCCCCGCCACCGACGGCGATGCGGCGGCGACGGCCCCTGCGCCGGATATGCCGGACTTACCCCCGCCGGTGAGCGCTACGGCCGCGCCGGAGGTCATTCCTGTCGCCCCGGTCTGGGGAGGCGACCTGAATCTGGCGCAGATGGGGATGCCGGACGGCATTATCCTCAGCGGCGGTCAGCGGCAGGGGGGCGTCAGCTTTACCCTGCCTTCCGATCAGGTGGTGATCCATTCGCAGCTCAGCCTTGCCGTTCGCGTATCGCCGGAAATGGCGAGCCGCAACGCCACCCTGCAGCTGATGCTCAACGGTCAACCGCTCGGCACCCTGCCGCTGGGCGCCGATGGCGAGGATGTCTCCCATTATCAGCTGGATATCCCGCCCGCGCTGATGGTCTCCAGCAATAACCTGAGCGTGAAGATCAACGATGGCGATACCCTGCAGTGCCAGCGTGATATTCATGATTCGTCGCGGGTCACGGTGCTGCCCACGTCGCATTTCAGCTGGGAAAGCCAGCAGTTGAACATCAGCGACGACCTGAGCCACTTCCCGCGTCCCTTCTTCGACAGCATGCAGATGACGCCGGCGGACATCGCCGTTTCCTATGGAGCGAAGCCGTCGGCCGACGTCTTCAGCGCCGCGGCGCTGGTCTCCTCCTGGCTGGGTATCCAGGCGGACTATCGCGGCATCGCCTTCAGCGCGCTGCGCGACCGCCTGCCGGAACGCCATGGCATCGTGATTGGCCATCCGGGCGAGCAGGTGGGCGGTATGACGCTGCCGGAAACCGATAAGCCGCTGCTGCGCATCATCGCCAATCCCGCCAATCCGGCCTATAAGCTGCTGTTGATCGTCGGCAAAAACGATACCGCGCTGCGCATGGCAGCCTGGCGGTTAACCCGCGGCAACTTTGCGCCGCAAACCGCGACGCTGGATGTCGAGCCGCAGACCATCCCGGTTGGCAAAGCGTATGATGCCCCGCGCTGGATCCCCACCGATCGTCCGGTCAGGCTCAGCGAACTGCTGCGTAAGGATCAAAGCCCGACCGTCAGCGGCGTCTGGCATGAACCTTTACGTATCGCCTTCCGCGCCGCCCCGGACCTCTATCTGTGGGATGGCGAGACGATCCCGCTGCAGGTTGGCTACCGCTTCCCGTCGGAAAACTGGATCAATGAGGATAAGTCCCTGCTGAGCGTCACGCTCAATGGCACCTTCCTCAACAACCTGCCGATGAACAAGCAGGGGCCGCTGGAGAAAGTCTGGCGCCACCTCGGCGGGGATGCGCGCCAGGAGCGCTTTACCATCCCGCTGGCCCCCTACCTGATCTACGGCGATAACCAGCTGTCGATGTACTTCAATGTGGTGCCGAAGGACGATGTTCCGTGCCAGGTGCTGCTGAATAACAATATCAAGAGCCGCATCACTGACGACTCCTGGATTGATTTGAGCAAGACGCGACACTTCTCGCTGCTGCCAAACCTCTCCTATTTCGTCGGCGCCTCGTTCCCCTTCTCGCGGCTGGCGGACTATTCGCAAACGACGCTCCTGCTGCCGGCGGAACCGTCTGAGACCCAGGTGGCGACCCTGCTGAATCTGGCCGCGCGCTCCGGGAATGCGACCGGCACCGCGCTGGCGAATAACCGCGTCGTTCTCGGGATGCCCACCGGCGGCGGGGATTTGCAGTCGCTGCGCGAACGTGACGTGCTGGCGGTCACCGCTCTCGATCAGCAGGCCTTCAACCAGAGCCTGCTGGCCGATTCACCCTACCGCCCGGTGGATAATGTGCTGAGCGTCCGCGAGCCCGATCTGTGGCAAAAAGCGCAGCGCCGGCTCACCGGCGACTGGACCTCCGCCAGCCTCGACGCCGATCGCTACTTCTCGTCCAGCAGCGCCTGGCGCGGGTTTATCAGCTATCGTTCGCCGTGGAACCCCGCCCGGCTGGTGGTGGTGGCGATGGCCAGCAATGATGATCAGCTGGCGCGACTGAAAAACGATCTGGACTCACCGCGCATCAACGCCGGGATCCGTGGCGATACCGCGGTGATCACCAGCGATAACGGGGTGCGCAGTTTCCAGGTGAGTACGCCGTTCCCCAGCGGTCAGATGCCGTGGTACATGATGGCGGTCTGGTATGCCAGCCAGCACTCCGGTTTCCTCGCCCTGCTGGGGCTGATTGCCACCTCGATAATGGGACTGGCGCTGACCGCGATGTTTAAACGTCACGCCCGTAAGCGTCTGGGTTCGGGGGATAACCAATGAAAAGAAAGATAACGATAACGATGAAAAGCTCCCGGCGGCTCACCACATTCTGCCTCACCGGCGCCCTGGCTCTCGGCGCCTCTGGCGGCGCGCTGGCGGCGGGTAACGACGCGGCGCTGCAGGCGCTGTTCGCCCAGGCCAACTATTGGCATGAGAAATCCCACGACGAGCTGGCGATGGAGTCCCTGCAGAAGGTGCTCTCGGTGGATGCCAACAACACCCAGGCGCTGTATCTGATGGCGCTCTGGTCGCAGCAGGGCGGCGATATGCAGGCGGCGGCGCAGTGGCGCGCGCGGCTGGCGAAAGCGGCGCCGGATAGCCCGGGCCTGCAGGATCTGGACAACGCCAAAAAGATGTCGCAGGTGCCGCAGGGCCAGCTCAGCCTGGCCCGCCAGCAGGCGCGCGGCGGCAATATCCCCGGGGCGCTGGCGACCTGGCGCAGCATGTTCAATGGCAATACGCCGCCTGCCGGGCTGGCGGCGGAATATTACCTGACCATGGCCAGCGACAAATCGCTTTATCCGCAGGCCATCAGCGAACTGCGGCAGTACGTGGCGCAGCATCCGCAGGAGAACGCCCCGCGGGTGGCGCTGGGCAAAGCGTTAACCTGGCGGGAAGAGACCCGTCGGGAAGGGATCGCCCTGCTCGAGCCGATGGCCAGCGGCAATAAAGAGGCGGACAGCGGCTTGCGTCAGGCCTTGCTCTGGCTGGGCCCGCAGGCCGGGGATGAGCAGTATTACGATACCTGGATGCAGCGGCATCCGCAGGATAGCGAAGTTCAGAACTACTTTCGTGAACGGCGCAGCGGTCAGGCGCGCGGCCAGGGCTACGCCAATCTCAACAGCGGCAATACCGCTGCCGCGAAACAGCAGTTTGAAGAGGTATTGCAGACCAACCCGCAGGATGCCGATGCGCTGGCGGGCATGGGCTATATCGCCCAGCGCAGCGGCGACTACCAGGCCGCGTCACAATATCTGAGCCGGGCGGCGGATCTCGGCGGCGACGCTTCGGCGACCCGCCGTCAGCAGGCGGCCGATGCCCTGTTCTACGGCCAGCTGGCGCAGGCCCAGCAGGCCTATAAGCAGGGCAATATTAGCCAGGCGCTGGCGCTCTCCGCGCCGCTGGCGCAGCAGAGCGGGGCGCGGGGCGCCTCGGCGAAGCTGTTTCGCGCCGATGTGCTGCGGCATAACAAAGATTTACCCCAGGCCGAGCAAACGCTGCGCTCACTGTTAAACGACGATCCGCAGAATGCGGCGGCGCGGGAAAACCTCTACTACGTGCTGCGCGAGCAGAATAAATCCGCCGAGGCGCAGGCGATGCTGCAGACGCTGCCGCAGAGTCTGCAGCAAAAACTGCAGCCGCGAGTGGTGGCCGGCGTCCCGGGCGACGCTCTGCGCCGCCAGGCCCAGGCGCAGGTCAGCAGCGGTAACCCAGCCGGCGCCATTGCCACCCTGCGCCAGGGCGTCGCCCGCTATCCGGACGATCCCTGGCTGCGTCTCGATCTGGCCCGACTGCTGCAAAAATCGGGTAACGCCAGCGAGGCCTCTTCGCTGATGTCGGCGGCCTATCGCCCCGGCGCCAGCAACAGCGCGCTGTATGCCGCCGCGCTGTTCGCCAGCGAAAACGGCGCCTGGCAGCAGGCGCAGACGCTGCTGTCGCGCATTCCCGGCGGCAGCCAGACCAGCGACATGCGCGATTTACGTCAGCGGGTGAACTACAACCTGCAGCTGGTGACGGCCGAAAACTACCTGGCGCAGGGCAATACCATCGCCGCCAGCAATACCCTGCGGGCGATGGCCTCTACGCCGCCGAAAGCCCCGGCGGACGCCGGCAAGCTGGCGCGGCTGCTGGCCGAGAGCGGCGACCTGACCACCGCGGTATCGCTGGTGCGCAACAATATCAGCGGCGGGGTGTCCGGCAACGCCGGCGATTACGCCGATCAGATCGCCGTCCTGAACCAGGCCGGGCTGACCGGCGAGGCGCAGAACCTGATCAGCAATCCGCAGCTGCAGGCCAGCAGTACGCCGACGCAGCTGGCGAGCATTCGCAATGGCTATGTGATCAACGAGGCCGATCGCCTGCGCGAGCAGGGCAATTACGCCGCGGCGTATGACAAGCTGATCCGCGCCATGCAAAGCGATCCGCAAAACACCGATCTGATGTTCGCCATGGCGCGGCTGTACCAGAGCGGCAAAATGAACAAAGAGGCCGGGGTGGTCTATGACTACCTGATGACGCGCGATACGCCGAACCAGGATGCGCGCGCCGGGGCCATCGACGTGGCGCTGTCGGCGGGGAACAACGATCGCGCTGAACAGCTGGCCGGCGGCTTGCGTCAGGATAACTCCCCGGATCGCCTGCTGCTGCTGGCGAGAGTGGCGGAGGCCCAGGGTCATCATCAGCAGGCGATGACCTACCTGCGCAGCGCCCGCGGCAAACTGCTGGGCATGCAAAGCACCAACAGCAGCGAAACGCCGACCGTCGGCGGGGTGCTTGCGGCGGATAACCCCTTTATCGGCGTGTCGCAAACGTCAGCGCCGACGCGGACGGCCTCCGCCTACGGCCAGTATATGCCGTGGCAGGTCGCCCAGTCGGCCGCCGCGCCCGGCTCCTCGCTGCCGGGGATCCAGCGCACCGATCTGCCGGTGGACACCGCCCAGACGCGGATGCTGCGTCAGGTGGACACCATGATGGAGTCGCTGCAGGAGAAAACCGGCAGCTGGCTGCAGGGGGGAATGGACGTGCGCGGACGCGACGGCGAATCGGGCACCAGCAAGCTGACGGAGCTCAGAACGCCGCTGACCTGGTCCTCCTCGCCGTTTGGCGACTCGCGCTTTGACTTTACCGTCACCCCGGTGTCGTTAAACGCCGGGACCGCCAGCGGCGACGCCTGGCGTCGCTACGGCGCCAACCCGCTGGCCAATGCGGTCTCCAATATGGTGAGTACCGCCACCAGCGAACAGGCGGCGATCGCCGCGATGACCGAGGCGGAGCGGACGGCCTATTTTGCCAGCAATCCGGGCGCGGAGGCGTTAAGCGGCCTCGGCACCCTGAACGCGGCGGATTTCAATCCGACCACCAGCAGCGGGATGGAAAACCTGGCCAAGCTCGGGAGCTATGATTCGGGGCAGGTGGCCAGCTATCTCTCCTCGTCCAGCCGCAAGCCGAACGTTGACCAGACCAGCGGCTCGACCGATTCGCAGAAGGCCAACGGCGTCGAACTGGCGCTGGCGCTAAGCGGCGACGATTACCGGGTCGATATCGGCAGCACGCCGCTGGGCCAGAATCTTAATACCGTTGTCGGCGGGGTGAAATGGTCGCCCAAGCTGACCAACTATCTGTCGCTGATCCTCACCGGCGAACGCCGCTCGCTGACCGACAGCCTGCTTTCTTATGTCGGTCTGAAGGATGCCTATTCCGGGAAAAACTGGGGGCAGGTGACGAAAAACGGCGGCACCCTGCAGCTGAGCTATGACGACGGCGATGCGGGCTTCTACGTTGGCGGCGGCGGATACAGCTATCTCGGACAGAACGTCGCCAGCAACACCAGCATCAACGCCAATGCCGGGGTCTATCTGCGGCCCTATCATGACGAATACCGCCAGCTGCAGGCCGGGTTGAGCATGAGCTATATGGATTACTCCAAAAACCTCAGCTACTTCACCTATGGCCAGGGGGGCTACTTTAGTCCGCAAAACTACGTCAGCGTGTCGCTGCCGGTCAGTCTGACGGAGAAATATGATAACTGGACCATGAAGCTCGGCGGCTCGGTGGGCTACCAGTCTTACAGCCAGGATAAGAGCGCCTATTTCCCGACCAATTCGGAGTGGCAGCAAACCCTGGAGACGGCGGTAAGCAACGGGTTTGCCAAGGAAGCCTACTATTCCGCGACCTCGAAGAGCGGCATCGGCTATACCCTGCGCGCCGGGGCGGATTACAAGGTCAACAAACAGATGACGCTGGGGGGCCAGATTGGCTATGACACCTTCGGGGATTATAACGAAAGCACCGCCGGGCTCTATATTCGCTATATGTTAGGAGATCATTGATGATGACGGAGAACAATAACCCGGTGGTGATGACCTGGTTTCAGCAGCAGCAGACGCCTGCCGGATGGTTCGATCTGTTGATTATTATGGTCGAAGGTATGCTCAATAATGCCGGTGAGCTGGAGAGCCAGCCGTTCCTGCGTCAGATGGGCGCTTCGCTGGCGGAGACCCATCCGCTGCCGGCGTCGGAGACCGTCGGGGAGCTGGAGGCGAATATCAACCGGCTGTTGACCCATTTCCACTGGGGGGTGGTGACCATCGACGTCGGCGAGGATGGCCTGCGCCTGCGCCATCAGGCGTTGCCGGTCAGCCGCGACGACGCGGGGCGCGTGCGCTGGTGCAACGCGTTCTGTGCCATACTCGAGGGGTTATATTCTCGCTGGCTGCAGAGTCAGGGAGGCAGTGCTCACGTGATATTGCAGCGTGAGCGGGTGTTCTCCGTCTCTGACGTTCAGTTTCTTTACTACCATCCATAAAGAGTGAATTTATGCCCCTGCGTGCTTTAGTGGCGGTGATAGTGACAACGGCAGTGATGCTGGTGCCCCGGGCGTGGGCGGATACGGCATGGGAGCGCTATAAGGCCCGTTTTATGATGCCGGACGGTCGTATCATTGATACCGCCAATGGCAATGTGTCGCATACGGAAGGCCAGGGTTTCGCCATGCTCCTGGCGGTGGCGAATAACGATCGCCCGGCGTTCGACAAACTGTGGCAGTGGACGGACAGCACCCTGCGCGACAAGTCTAACGGGCTGTTTTACTGGCGCTATAACCCGGTGGCGCCGGACCCGATCGCCGATAAAAACAACGCCACCGATGGCGATACCCTGA
The DNA here is from genome assembly GCF_040061975.1 of Klebsiella sp. GG_Kp146. Lineage (NCBI taxonomy): Bacteria > Pseudomonadati > Pseudomonadota > Gammaproteobacteria > Enterobacterales > Enterobacteriaceae > Klebsiella > Klebsiella sp. GG_Kp146. The sequence goes on along the minus strand of NZ_JBEAHA010000008.1, from coordinate 202,102 downwards.
TCGCCTGGGCGCTGCTGCGCGCGCAAAAGCAGTGGCAGGACAAGCGCTACGCGACGGCCTCCGATGCCATCACCGCCTCCCTGCTGAAATATACGGTGGTGACTTTCGCCGGTCGCCAGGTGATGCTCCCGGGGGTGAAGGGGTTCAACCGCAACGACCACCTGAACCTTAACCCCTCCTATTTCATCTTCCCGGCCTGGCGCGCCTTTGCGGAGCGGACGCACCTGACCGCCTGGCGGACATTGCAGAGTGACGGGCAGGCGCTGCTGGGGCAGATGGGCTGGGGGAAATCGCACCTGCCCAGCGACTGGGTGGCGCTGCGGGCGGATGGCAAGATGCTGCCGGCCAAAGAGTGGCCGCCGCGGATGAGTTTCGATGCGATCCGTATCCCGCTGTATATCTCGTGGGTCGATCCGCATAGCGCCTTGCTCGCGCCGTGGAAAGCCTGGATGCAGAGTTACCCGCGTCTGCAAACCCCGGCGTGGATCAACGTTAGCACCAACGAGGTCGCCCCGTGGAATATGGCCGGCGGCCTGCTGGCGGTGCGTGATTTAACGCTTGGCGAACCGCAGGAAGCGCCGCAGATTGACGACAAGGATGATTATTACTCCGCCAGCCTCAAGCTGCTGGTCTGGCTGGCGAAACAGGATCAGCGCTAGCGCGGTGATGGCTTTGCAGGCCTCTCAGCCCGTATGCCTGTGGGCTGAGAGGGAAGAGCAGGAACGTCTCACGATGTCAGGCCGCCAGCATGGGCGGCCTTGTCGCTTATTGCGGATAAGGCACCCAGCTTCCGCCATTCAGCTGGACATACGGCTTGCCCTGATACTGGATAACGATGGCGTTGGCGTTTTCGGACACCGCCGCGCTCTGCGGCAGGTTGGCGACATACTGCTGCCAGTTGACGCTCTCTTCGCTGAACATTTTGCCGTCGAGGGCGCGCACCACCAGCTCCGACACCGCCAGGTAGCTGCTGGGCTGATCGATGATAATCGGCGCGCCTTCATGCGGCGCCTTCATGCCGAAGAATTTCACCGCCGTCGGGACGTTAGTGATCGACGGGCTCGGGATATCCCGCAGGCCAGACACCTGCATCTTATCGCCCTTCAGCGCGCCGCCGTGTTCCGGCACCACCACCACCATCACCTTCCGCCCCGATTTTTCCAGCTCGGTGAAGAAGTTATCCAGGTCGTCAAACAGCTTTTGCGCGCGCACTTTGTAGTCCGCGGTTTTGCTTTGTCCCGGGAAGTGGTTGCCGTCATGCAGCGGCAGGGTGTTATAGAATGTGGCGCTCCGCGGATTGCTGCTGGCCTCTTCGGTCTTCAGCCAGCGGTTGAGGACCGCCAGATCCTCGTACACCGGCGAGCCGTCAAACGCCTGCAGGCTGACCGGCAGACCGCTCTGGTCCATCAGCGGGCTCTGCATGCCGCCCAGTGAACGCAGCTCTTTCAGGAAGTCGCCGAACAGGCCGTTGTGGCCGAGCATCAGCTGCTGGTTGAAGCCGAGTTTCGCCAGGTTTTCAAACAGGTAGCAATCGGCGCCGGACGGCTGATACAGGTTGGTATGCGACAGCTGGCCGCAGCTGGCGCGCAGCAGGCGCACCGCCGCCGGTCCGCTGTAGGAGGTCGCGGAGTTAAAGTTTTTGAAGACGATATCGAAATGCTTCCACAGCGGGTGGTCCATCAGCCCGGCGGCTTCAATATCCGACCAGGAGAGCGAGCAGATATTGATCACCAGCAGGTCAAACGGCTGCGCATCCGCCGGCAGCTGGTCCGGGAACGGCGTCTTGCGCTTCTGCTCGGCGGCATAGAAACCGTTCAGCCAGTTGGTGAGGTTGGCCGAGGTCGGCGGCTCGGTCTGCGGCGGAATATCGCTGCTGGCCGGGCTGGCGGGGCTGGACGCGGCGCCAGCGGCGGCGTTGGTCCCGACGTTGGCCGGCGCGGTGGCGGCGGCGGTGGTGGGCTGACCGGCAGGCCAAATGGTAAAGGCCGGCAGCAACGGGCTGACCGCCTGCCAGACGACCATCGCGGAGACAAACACGGTAACGCGCAGCCACTGGCTGATAAACAGCCATAGCACCAGCAAAACAAAGAAGGCGCCGACCATGCTCCAGTTGATAAAGCGGACAATCAGATCCCAGATATAGCTGGCGCTGAAGCCGGCGATTTGCGAGCCCTGGCTAAGAAGCGTCTCCGGCCCGGGCAGCCAGGTATCATGCCAGAACAGCGCGAAGCCGAGCGGAATGGCGATCCAGTGGCGGATGCGGTGCAGCTTTTCACGCGGGATCGGCACCAGCAGAAAGGCGAGAAACACCAGGTTCAGCATCGGGTGGAAATTGAGATACCCGGCCCACAGCAGGGCAAACTTGACCAGAAAGTATAAGTTCCAGCCGCCAAGGCCGCGCCAGTACTGCCAGAGCGGAAGCGGTGCCGCGGTCGTTTTTTTATTTGTCATTTATTCGCTTTGCCTTGCTTAACCGTTGTTCCCCGGCGTAATACCCCTGCCGGTTTCACGTAACGGGGTTTAAAGAACATCAATCTTAACGTCGTGCGGATCCGGCGCTGATAGTGGCGCGTCAGGTAGCCCAGCGGAAAAAACAGCAGGGCGCAGAGCACCACCAGTTGCAGAATATCGGCGATAGACATCATCAGGCTTGCTCCTCACGGGTGGTTAACCGGTGTGGTTCGGGATAGCGTCGCCAGTGGCGTCCATCGTGGGTGGCGTTGATGGTCTCGTTTTTACCGACCGAGAGGGGCAGCGGCGTGTTCCAGCGCGCCGGCTCGACGCCGCGCATGATCACGATTTCCGAGAGGATCTGTTTGTCTTCAAACCACACCATGCGGTTAGAAAAAATATCGCCGGTCGGCAGCGGGAAAATATGATTTAGCGCGGTGTCGAGGTCATTGATTCGGCAAAATGACAAGAACAGCACCAGCCGGTTATTGCCGATGGTCATAATGTCGCCCATCCGGTTGGGTTTGCATAACGTCAGCGCCTGCTCGACGCGCAGCCCCGGCGCCGGGCGCAGGGCCACCATCACGCCTTTGCTGTCGGCCGGCAGCAGGGTATTGGTCATCACGTTGTGCACCGCTTCGCAAAAGGCGTCCCATTTCTGATAGCCCCGCAGCTTTAACGGCTGGCTCCAGGTGAGCAGGGTGGCAAAATCTTCCGGGATACGCCGGGAGAACTTTTGGTTCTGTACGCTTTCAATCAGCGTCAGGCAGCGGGAAAGCGACGCGCTGTTGGGGATCACCAGGCTGGCGCCGCTGCTGAGCAGCAGCCGCTCATCGGTCGCGCGCAGGCTGGGGGTTTGTTCGCGGACAATAATTTTCAGCGCGGTGCCGCGCTGACGACGCAGGGTATGAATATAGCGCCCCAGCTGTTCAATTTGCGTATTCTGGGTAATGGAGAAGAGGATCGTCGCCGCCTGCGCAGTGCGCCCGGCGTTGAAGACCTCGTCATTGGTATCGAACAGGGTCCAGTATTCCGAGAGCGGCGGGGCGCCTTCGAGGACGCGCACATGGCTGAGGATCGCTTTTTCGTCGCTACGCGGCTGCACGCTGGTTTCAGCATCCTGCGCTAATCGCCAGCCGGCGTCGTCGTGTTGCACCATCAGCTGCTGCTGAGCGCTGATGCCTTTATCGCTTCCCCACCAGGCAATATCAAAAAGATGGCGGTCGCCCTGGTAGCGAATACTTGCCAGACCGGAAAGGGATCGGTACGCGCGTAATAATGGGGTGAGTTGCCGATCGATATCCTGGGCGGGATTGATCGCTAAGAACGCGCAGCGATGATATTGCGCCCAGCGACTGGTTTTTTCCACCCAGGCGCATAACTTTTCATTATTTATATTTTGCCAGGCATTTTCAGCGCATAGCAGAATAAACAAATAATTGCCAGGCTCGAGGGAGCAGACTAAATCACGATGTATTTCTTCCAGCGCCTCCGGGCGATTCGGCAGGGTAAACAGCGCGATATTATTCGGGCCATGAATGCTATCTAATGAAATGATATCATCAGGTTTATCACCCATGACCAGCGCGGCAACTTTGCTGTTTTTCGCCTGCGCGGCCAGCGTCCGATTAACCAGACTGACGGCATCGGCATAACGGTCAACGTTGAGCCACCATACCCCGCCGACCGGCATATGGCACACTTCATCCCATAATGATGAAATACCCAAAGTAAATACACTATCCACGGCATCCCTCGTGCGCCCTGATTCACACTGGATAAGTTTACTAGCGAAACTGACAGAGTAAACCTAACATTGAAATTAAAGGTCATCAGTTTTAGCATGTACACCTGCTTTTTAAGGATGCGCTGTATACGTCCTCTGGTTTAATAATAAATTTCGAACGGACAGAGATATGCCAGCAAAAGATCCTGTCGTACCCACGGACGCCACGCTGGGGTACACCTTTCAAAATGATTTTTTGGCGCTAAGCCGGGCATTTTCCCTGCCGGATATTGATTATCATGATATTTCGAGGCGTGAACAGCTGAACGCAGCGCTGAAGCGCTGGCCGCTGCTGGCAGAGTTTGCAGAGAAAAAATAAGGAAGCCGGAGATGGCTATTCTGGGGTTACAGGGCGTGCGCGGGGGAACTGGCGTCACGTCCATTACGGCTGCACTCGCCTGGGCGCTGCAATTGCTCGGTGAAAGCGTGCTGGCGATCGACGCCAGCCCGGATAATATGCTGCGCTTTTTTTTCAACACCGATATCCATCATCAGGACGGCTGGGCCCGGTCGCTGCTTGACGGCCGTGACTGGCGCGACGCGGGTCTGCGCTATACGCAACATATCGATCTGCTGCCGTTTGGCCAGCTCAGCGCGGGCGAAAGAGAAAACGTCGACCAGCTGTTGCCCACCCTGGGAGCGATGACGGAGGCGGTACAGCAGCTGCAGGGCCAGTACCGCTGGCTTCTGCTGGATCTGCCGGCGGGCTATTCGCCGTTGACCCGCGAGCTGCTGACGCTCTGCGACCGCTCGCTGGTGGTGGTCCATCCCGACGCCAACAGCCATATCCGTTTGCACCAGCAGCCCTTTCCGGCCAACAGCGATATTCTGATTAACGATCTGCGGGTCGGCAGCCAGTTGCAGGAAGATCTCTACCAGCTGTGGCTCGAGAGCCAGCCGCGGATCCTGCCGGTGACCATTCACCGCGACGAGGCGATGGCCGAGTGCCTGGCGGCAAAACAGCCCCTTGGGGAGTATCGCCAGGACTCTCTGGCGGCGGAAGAGGTGCTGACCCTGGCGAACTGGTGCCTGATCCACTATGCCGGCGGGAGGCCGGTATGATCCGCCTCAGCACGCTGCTGTTGGCCCCGCCGGTGGGGGAACGGCTGCGCGCGCGCTATGACGACTACCGGCAGCATGGCGCCTCCTGGCTGTCGGCGTCGCTTGGCTGCCTGTGGGCATCGCTGGTCTGGGCGCTCATGCCGCTGGAGACGCCGCGCTGGCAGGCGATTCTGGCGCACCATGACACCTATTTCCCCCATATTAATCCGCACCGGCCACGGCTCCTGGATCCGCTGCGCTATCTGTTGCAATCCCTGTGGCTGCTGGCGACCCGCGTGCCGGAGCCGGAGAAAAAGGTCAACTGGCGTTCGCTGGCGGCGCTGGAAGGGGTGCACGGTCGCTACGCGCAATGGATGGAGAAACTGCCTGAGCAGGTTAACGCCCGCACCCGCCATCTGGATAAACAGAAAGAGCTGGCGCACCTCAATCCTAAACTGCGCCGGGCAATCCTCGGAGTGGTGACCTGCTGCTCGCTGGTGCTGGCGCTGATGTGTATTACGCAGCCCTTTAACCCGCTGTCGCAATTTATCTTCCTGATGCTGCTGTGGGGCGTGGCGCTGCTGGTGCGGCGCATCCCCGGCCGCTTCTCGGCGCTGATGCTGATCGTGCTGTCGCTGACGGTCTCGTGCCGCTATATCTGGTGGCGCTACACCTCGACGCTGAACTGGAACGACCCGGTAAGCCTGGTGTGCGGGATTATTTTGCTGTTCGCCGAAACCTACGCCTGGGTGGTGCTGGTGCTGGGCTACTTCCAGGTGGTCTGGCCGTTGAACCGCCAACCGGTGCCGTTGCCGGAGGACATGGATCTGTGGCCGACGGTGGATATCTTCGTCCCCACCTACAACGAAGATCTCAACGTGGTGAAAAACACCATCTATGCCTCGCAGGGCATCGACTGGCCGAAGGACAAGCTCAACATCTGGATCCTCGACGACGGCGGACGGGAAGCGTTTCGCCAGTTTGCCAAAGATGTCGGGGTGCACTACATCGCCCGTACCAGCCATGAGCACGCCAAGGCCGGTAACATCAACAATGCGCTGAAATACGCCAAAGGGGAGTTTGTCTCGATCTTTGACTGCGACCACGTGCCGACGCGCTCGTTTCTGCAGATGACCATGGGCTGGTTCCTGAAAGAGAAAGAGCTGGCGATGATGCAGACCCCGCACCATTTCTTCTCGCCAGACCCCTTTGAGCGCAACCTTGGCCGTTTTCGCAAAACGCCGAACGAAGGCACCCTGTTCTACGGCCTGGTGCAGGACGGGAACGATATGTGGGACGCCACCTTCTTCTGCGGCTCCTGCGCCGTGATCCGCCGCGGCCCGCTGGACGAGATTGGCGGCATTGCCGTCGAAACGGTGACCGAAGATGCCCACACCTCGCTGCGCCTGCACCGGCGCGGCTACACCTCCGCCTATATGCGTATTCCGCAGGCGGCGGGGCTGGCGACGGAGAGTTTGTCGGCGCACATTGGCCAGCGCATCCGCTGGGCGCGCGGCATGGTGCAGATTTTCCGTCTCGATAACCCGCTGTTTGGCAAGGGGCTGAAGCTGGCGCAGCGCGTCTGCTACGCCAACGCCATGCTCCACTTCCTCTCCGGTATTCCGCGCCTCATCTTCCTCACGGCGCCGCTGGCCTTTTTGCTGCTCCATGCCTATATCATTTATGCGCCGGCGCTGATGATCGCGCTGTTCGTGCTGCCGCATATGATCCACGCCAGCCTGACCAACTCGAAGATTCAGGGCAAATACCGCCATTCGTTCTGGAGTGAAATCTACGAGACGGTGCTCGCCTGGTATATCGCGCCGCCCACCTTTGTGGCGTTGATTAACCCGCATAAAGGCAAATTCAACGTCACCGCTAAGGGTGGACTGGTGGAAGAGGAGTATGTCGACTGGGTGATCTCCCGGCCCTATATCTACCTCGTGCTGCTCAACCTGGTCGGCGTCGCGGTGGGGATCTGGCGCTTTATGTACGGCCCGGAAAACGAAATTCTCACCGTCTGGGTGAGTATTGTCTGGGTGTTCTACAACCTGATTATTCTTGGCGGCGCGGTGGCGGTCTCGGTCGAAAGCAAGCAGGTCCGCCGGTCGCATCGTGTCGAAATGAGCATGCCGGCGGCCATCGCCCGCGATGACGGCCATCTGTTCTCCTGCACCGTTCACGACTATTCCGACGGCGGGCTGGGGATCAAAATTCACAGCGACGCGCAGGTGCTGGAGGGGCAGAACGCCAGGCTGCTGCTCAAACGGGGACAGCAGGAGTATGTCTTCCCGGTGCGGGTCGCGCGGGTAAACGGCAACGAAGTGGGATTGCAGCTGCTGCCGTTGACCAACCAGCAGCATATCGATTTTGTGCAGTGTACGTTTGCCCGCGCCGATACGTGGGCGCTTTGGCAGGATAGCTTCCCGGAAGATAAGCCGATGGAAAGCCTGCTGGATATCCTCAAGCTGGGATTCCGTGGTTACCGTCACCTGGCGGAGTTTTCGCCGCCGTCGGTGAAGGTCATTTTCCGCGCGCTCACCTCGCTGGTGGCATGGATAGTGTCGTTTGTACCCCGACGCCCTGAACGCGCCGCGCCGACGCTCTCCGCAGACCCGGCAATGGCTCAACAATGATGATAATGCGATGAAAAGAAAACTTTCCTGGATGTGTGCAGTAGCGGTGGGCATGTGCAGCTGGTATCCGCTGGCCTCTTACGCGGCGCCGGCCGCCGTGGTGAACCCGGCTCCTGGCGTTCAGCCGCAGGCGGCCACCCCGCCCGCGCCCGCGCCGGTGACGATTGGCGAGCCGACGGCGACCCTCGCCGAACCGACCGCACCGGCGGTGGTCGCCGAGAATATCCCGCAGCGGGAGGTGAAGCTGACCTTTGCCACCACCGCGCCGCCTCCGGGCAGCATTGTGCTGCGCGGCTCACGGCCTGACGCCTCGGTCGAATTCGGCATGCGCAGCGATGAGCTGGTCGCCAACGCGCTGCTCAATCTGGAATATACCCCGTCGCCCTCGCTGCTGCCCGTGCAGTCGCAGCTGAAAGTCTATCTCAACGATGAGCTGATGGGCGTCCTGCCCGTCACCAAAGAGCAGCTGGGGAAAAAGATCCGCGCGCAGCTGCCGATTGACCCGCTGTATATCACCGACTTCAACCGCATACGGCTGGAGTTTGTCGGCCACTATCGCGATGTCTGCGAAAACCCGGCCAGCAGCACGCTGTGGCTGGACGTCGGGCGCGAAAGCTATCTGGATCTCACCTACCAGTCGCTGAAGGTGCATAACGATCTGTCGCACTTCCCGGTGCCGTTCTACGATCCGCGCGACAACCGCCCGCTGACGCTGCCGATGATTTTCCCGGGTTCGCCGGCGGTGGCCCAGCAGCAGGCGGCGGCGATTATCGCCTCATGGTTCGGCAGCAAGGCCGGCTGGCGCGGCCAGCAGTTCCCGGTCTATTTCAACGAACTGCCGGATCGTAACGCCATTGTCTTCGCCACCAACGACAAGCGTCCGGATTTCCTGCGCGATCATCCGCCGGTCAACGCGCCGACCATCGAAATGATCGACAACCCGAACGATCCTTACGTCAAGTTGCTGGTGATTTTCGGCCGCGATGATAAAGACCTGCTGCTGGCGGCGAAGGGGATTGCCCAGGGCAATATTCTGTTCCGCGGCAGCAGCGTCACCGTGGACGGCATCAAAACCCTGCAGCCGCGGCAGCCATACGATGCGCCAAACTGGGTGCGCACCGACCGCTCGGTCACCTTTGCTGAGCTGAAAACCTATGAGCAACAGCTGCAGTCCAGCGGGCTGGTGCCGGATGCCATCACCGTGGCGCTTAACCTGCCGCCGGATCTCTATTTGCTGCGGGCCAACGGCATCGATATGGATCTGAAATATCGCTACACCATGCCGCCGGTGAAGGACAGTTCGCGGATGGATATCAGCCTCAACGACCAGTTCCTGCAGTCGTTCAGCCTTAACAGCTCCCAGGACGTGAACAAACTGATCCTGCGCCTGCCGGTGCTGCAGGGGCTGCTGGACGGCAAATCGGAGGTCACCATCCCCGCGCTGCGTCTTGGGGCGGTGAACCAGCTGCGCTTTGACTTCCAGTACATGAACCCGATGCCCGGCGGCTCCATCGACAACTGTATTACCTTCCAGCCTGTGCAGAACCATGTGGTGATCGGCGACGATTCGACCATCGACTTCTCGAAGTATTATCACTTTATTGCGCTGCCGGACCTGCGCGTCTTCGCCAATGCGGGCTTCCCTTACAGCCGAATGGCTGACCTCGCCGACACCCTGGTGGTGGTGCCGAAGGCGCCGACCCAGGGCCAGGTGGCGACGCTGCTGCAGGCGCTGGGCGGCATCGGTTCGCAGACCGGCCTGGCGGCGATTAATCTGCAAATGACCGACGATGGCAACCAGATCAAGAATAAAGACGCGGATCTGCTGCTGATCGGCGCGATCCCTTCGTCTCTCAAGGACGATACCAAAATCAACCTGCTGGTCGAGGCGACCAAAAGCTGGGTGAAAATGCCGATGCGCCACTATGACCTGGCGAGCATTTATCCCGATGACGAGGCCCGCACGCCCAACACCCGCACCGACATCACCTCTTCCGGACCGATGGCGGCGGTGATTGGCTTCCAGTCGCCCTACAACGATCAGCGTAGCGTGGTGGCCCTGCTGGCCGACAGCCCGCGCGGTAATGAATTGTTGACCAACGCCCTCAACGACAGCGGTAAGCGGGCGGCGATGTTTGGCTCGGTGGCGGTGATCCGTGAATCCGGCGTCAACAGCCTGCGGGTGGGCGATGTTTACTATGTTGGCCATCTGCCCTGGTTCGAGCGCATCTGGTTCGCGCTCTCTAACCACCCGATACTGCTGGCGATCTTCGCCGCGGTCAGTATCGTGCTGCTGGCGTGGGTGCTGTGGCGCATGCTGCGCATTATCAGCCGCCGCCGCCTTAGCCTGGATGATGAATAAACGATGATGAAAGTACTTTGCGGCGCGGTGCTCTCCGCGCTGGTACTGGCGGCGGGCCAGGCGAGCGCCGCTTGCCAGTGGCCCGCCTGGGAGCAGTTTAAGAAAGCGTACGTCAGCCCCGAGGGGCGGGTGATCGACCCCAGCGATGCGCGCAAAATTTCCACTTCCGAAGGACAGAGCTATGGCCTGTTCTTTGCCCTGGCGGCCAACGATCGCGCGGGGTTCGACAAGCTGCTGACCTGGACGCAGAACAACCTGGCGGAGGGCGACCTGCGGCAGCATCTGCCGGGCTGGCTGTGGGGGAAAAAGGACGACGAACAGTGGACGCTGCTGGACAGCAATTCGGCATCCGACTCGGATCTGTGGATAGCCTGGGCGCTGCTGGAGGCGGGGCGCCTGTGGCAGCAGCCGCAGTACACCGAGACCGGGAAAGCGCTGCTGGCGCGGATTGTCGACGAAGAGACGGTGGCGGTGCCGGGCCTTGGCACGATGCTGCTGCCGGGAAAAGTCGGTTTTGCCGATGACAGCGGCTGGCGGTTTAACCCCAGCTATCTTCCGCCGCAGCTGGCCACCTATTTTGTGCGTTTTGGCGCGCCGTGGCCCACCCTGCGCGACACGAACCTGCGTCTGCTGCTGGAGACCGCGCCGAAAGGCTTTACCCCGGACTGGGTGCGCTATGAGAAAGGGAAAGGCTGGCAGCTGAAAACGGAGAAGCCGCTGATCGGCAGCTATGACGCGATTCGCGTCTACCTGTGGGTGGGCATGCTTCATGATGGCGATAAGCAAAAAGCGCGTCTGCTGGCCCGCTTTGCGCCGATGGCGGCGCAGACCACGGAGCAGGGGGTACCGCCGGAGAAAGTGAATATCGCCACCGGTAAAACCAGCGGCCAGGGGCCGGTGGGCTTCTCCGCGGTGATGCTGCCGTTTTTACAGAACGACGAGGCCCGGTCGGTGCAACGACAGCGCGTCGCCGATAACTATCCCGGCGCGGATGCCTACTACAGCGCGGTCCTGACGCTGTTCGGTCAGGGTTGGGATCAACACCGTTTTCGTTTCACTGCGGGTGGCGAATTACAACCTGACTGGAACCAGGAATGCGCAAGCTCTCACTAAGTTTACTCACGCTGTCCCTCGGCGTCGCGCTGCTGCCGTTAGCGCAGGCGGCGACGACGCCCGCCCAGGAACATCTGCTGGAGCAGGTGCGCCTCGGCGAGGCCAGCAATCGTGAAGACCTGGTGCGCCAGTCGCTATACCGTCTGGAGCTGATCGACCCCAACAACCCGGACCTGATTGCCGCGCGGATGCGCTATCTGCTGCGCCAGGGGGATACCGCCGGGGCGCAAAAAGAGCTGGAGCGACTGACGAAGCTGGCGCCGGATTCCCCTGAGCTGAAGGCGTCGCGCAATGAGATGAAAAGCAACACCGGCGAGGGCCGTCAGGCGCTGCAGCAGGCGCGCCTGCTGGGCGTGGCCGGGAAGGTCGATGAAGCCATCGCCGCCTATGAAAAACTGTTCGGCGGCGTGCCAGATGATGTTGATGCCGCTATTGAATACTGGACGCTGGTGGCGCGCCTGCCGGCCCGTCATAGCGAAGGCGTCAGCCAGCTGAAAAAACTGAACGCCAGCGCGCCGGGCAACGTCAGCCTGCTGACGGCGCTGGCGAAGCAGATGTTTGCCGATAACAAACCGCAGGAAGGGTTCGCCTATCTGGCGGAAATGGCCCGCTCAGCCTCAGGACGCGGTATCGCCGCCGATATGTGGTTCAGCGAAGTGAAAAGCATGCCGGTGAGCAAAGCCAGCGTGCAGGCGTTGCAGCAATTCCTGCTGCAGTTTCCTACCGGCTCGGTGGCGGCGAACGCCCGCGTCCTGCTTGACCAGCAGCAGGCGCAGCTGCAGGATCCGACGTTCCGCGCCCGCTCGGAAGGGCTGGCGGCGGTCAAATCCGGAAATACCTCGCAGGCGGTGGCGGATCTGCAGAAAGCCGTTCAGGCCGACAGCCGCGACAGCGATGCGGTGGGCGCCCTCGGCCAGGCCTATTCCCAGCGCGGCGACCGCGCGCGGGCGGTGGCCCAGCTCAATAAAGCGATTGCCATGGATCCCGACAGCCCGAATCGCGGCAAATGGGACAGCCTGCTGCAAACCAACCGCTACTGGCTGCTGATCAAGCAGGGGGATAACGCCCTGAAGGCCGGTCAGCTTTCACAGGCGCAGAATTATTATACCCAGGCGCAGCGGGTCGATCGGACCGACAGCTATGCCGTGCTGGGGCTGGGCGACGTCGCGGCGGCGCGCAAAGCGTCGGCGGCGGCGGAGCGCTATTATCAGCAGGCGTTGCGCCTGGATCGCGGGAATAATCTGGCGGTGCGCGGCCTGGCCAACCTCTATCGCGCTGAATCGCCCGAGAAAGCCAGCGCCTGGATCGCTGGTCTTCCTGCCGCCCAGCGGCGCAGCATCGATGATATCGAACGCAGCCTGAACAACGACCGGCTGGAGAAACAGGCGCAGGCTCTGGAGAGTCAGGGCAACTGGGCGCAGGCGGCGGAAGTTCAGCGTCGGCGCCTGGCGCTCGATCCGGACAGCGTGTGGATCACCTATCGTCTGGCGCGGGATCTGGTCAGCGCCGGCGAACGCCAGGAAGCCGATGCGCTGATGCGGACGATGGTCAACCGCCAGCCGCAGGATGCTGAACGGGTCTACGCCTCGGGGCTTTACCTGTCGGGGAACGACCAGGACGATCTGGCGCTGGCGCAAATCGCCGCCCTGCCGCGCAGCGCATGGACGGATAACATTCGTGAACTGGAGGCGCGTCTGCAAAGCGACCGGGTGCTGCGCCAGGCGAACCAGCTGCGCGACAGCGGCGAGGAAGCGCAGGCGATCGCCCTCATCAAACAGCAGCCGGCCTCGGTGCGCTATGACCTGACGCTGGCCGACTGGGCCCAGCAGCGCGGGGACAACCAGACGGCGATTGCCGACTATCAGCGGGTGCTGCGTCAGGAAGCCGACAACGGCGATGCGCGCCTCGGCCTTGCGGAAGTCTATCTGGCCGAGGGCGATAAACAGGCCGCCCGGGCGCAGGTCATGCAGCTGAAAGGCGCAGAGGCCGAATCCATGAATATGCAGCGGCGGGTCGCCCTGGCGCGAGCCGGCCTTGGCGATACCGCTGACGCCCAACAGATTTTTAACCAGATTGTGCCGCAGGCGAAGGCGCAGCCGCCCTCGATGGAGAGCGCGCTGGTGCTGCGCGATGCCGCGCGTTTTGCCACCCGGAACGGGGAGCCGCAGCAGGCGCTGACCCACTACCGGGAGGCGATGGTGGCCTCCGGCATCACCCCCGCGCAGCCGCAGGATAACGATACCTTTACCCGGCTGACGCGCAACGACAGCCGGGATGACTGGCTGAAGCGCGGGATCCGCAGCGATGCCGCCGACCTTTATCGCCAGCAGGATCTGAACGTCACCCTGGAACACGACTTTTGGGGATCCAGCGGCACCGGCGGCTATTCCGACCTCAAGGCGCATACCACCATGCTGCAGGTGGATGCCCCGCTGGCGGATGGCCGGATGTTCTTCCGCACCGACCTGGTCAATATGGATGCCGGCAGCTTTTCCACCCACAGCGACGGGAGCTACTCGCCCAGCTGGGGCACCTGCGGGGAGATCGCCTGTACCAGCGGCAGTAAAAATCAGACCGACAGCGGGGCCAGCGTAGCGGTCGGCTGGAAGAATGACACCTGGAGCGGCGATATCGGCACCACGCCGATGGGCTTCAATGTCGTCGATGTGGTCGGCGGCCTGAGCTACAGCAGCGACGTCGGGCCGGTGGGGTACACGGTCAACGTGCACCGGCGGCCCATCTCCAGCTCGCTGCTCTCCTTTGGCGGGCAGAAAGACAGCAACAGCCATACCGGCACCACCTGGGGCGGCGTTCGCGCCGACGGCGGCGGTGTGAGCCTCAGCTATGATCGGGGCGAAGCGCACGGTATCTGGTCCTCGCTGGGGGCCGACTCGCTGACCGGTAAAAACGTGGCGGATAACTGGCGCGTGCGCTGGATGACCGGCTACTACTATAAGGTGATTAACGAGAATAATCGTCGCGTCACCGTCGGCCTCAACAATATGATCTGGCACTACGACAAAGATCTCAGCGGCTACACCCTCGGCCAGGGTGGCTATTACAGCCCGCAGGAGTATCTCTCGTTCGCTGTGCCGGTGACCTGGCGACAGCGCACGGAGAACTGGTCCTGGGAACTCGGCGGATCGGTATCATGGTCCCATTCGCGTACCCAGACGCAAGCCCGCTATCCGCTGCTGAACCTGATCCCGTCCGACTACCGACAGCGCGCCAGCGAACTGACGGAGGAGGGCGGCAGCAGCCAGGGATTCGGTTACACCGCCAGAGCGCTGGTGGAGCGGCGGGTGACCAGCAACTGGTTCGTTGGCGCCGCGGTCGATATTCAGCAGGCGAAGGACTACACCCCGAGCCATGCGCTGCTTTACGTGCGCTATTCGGCGGCCGGCTGGCAGGGGGATCTGGATATGCCGCCCCAGCCGCTGGTGCCTTACGCCGACTGGTAGCAGAATAGGCTGAATTACGTCACAGAGCACCACTCCACGGCGCGCTTCGCGTATACTCGTGAGGCGTTGCCCACCGTCGGCCGCCGGGGAGGTCTCTCCGGCGTCTGCGCCACCGCGCGGAGCTATCCCGTCACTTCATCCCTCGCGGGCGTGGGCGAAGGATTTAAGTATATAATCAGCCTGAAACGACCGGGATTGAAGGATTAATGCCGGGTATGCATTCAGTATCAGTGGAGAACACCGTTGCGCGTCAGCCGTTCACTTACAATCAAACAGATGGCGATGGTCGCGAGCGTGTCCATGGCCTTTGTATTGGTTTTTTGCACTATTTTGCTGTTTCACTTTGTGCAACAGAGTCGCTTTACCACGGCCACGCAGTTAGAAAGTATCGCGCGATCCGTTCGCGAACCGCTGTCTGCGGCTATTCTGAAAGCCGATATTCCGGAAGCGGAAGCCATTTTAAGCCGTATCCAGCCTGCTGGCATCGTCAGCCGGGCGGATGTCGTCTTGCCCAACCAGTTCCAGGCGCTGCGGATGCGGTTTATCCCTGAGCGGTCGGTGCCGGTGACCATCACCCGGCTGTTTGAGCTGCCGGTGCAGATTTCGCTGCCCATTTATTCGCTGGAGCGGCCGGCCAACCCGCAGCCGCTGGCCTATCTGGTGCTGCAGGCTGACTCCTATCGCATGTATAAATTCGTCATGAGCGCCCTTGCTACGTTAGTGACTGCTTACTTACTTCTGGTGCTGATGCTAACGGTGGCGCTCACCTGGTGCATCAACCGGCTGATGGTTCGCCCCCTGCGGCGTATCGCCCGCGAGCTGAACGATCTCTCCCAGCAGGAGCGTCTTGGCCATCAGCTGACCCTCCCGCGCCTGCACCATGACGACGAGATCGGCATGCTGGTGCGCAGCTATAACCGCAACCAGCAGAGCCTGGTGCGCCAGCATGATGAGCTGTCCATCCAGTCGACCCGCTTCCCGGTCTCCGAGCTGCCGAATAAAGCCTTTTTGCTGGCGATGCTGGAGCAGACGGTGGCCCGCCCGCAAAGCGCCGCGCTGATCGTCGTCGCCTGTGAAACCCTGCAGGACGCCGCCGGCGTGCTCAAGGAGAGCCAGCGCGAAATGCTGCTCCTGACGCTGGTGGAGAAGCTGCGCGCCGCGATCCCGCCGCAGATGGTGCTGGCCCAGGTAAGCGGCTATGACTTCGCCATTCTCGCCGATGGCCTCGCCGAATCCTGGCAGGCGGTGACGATAAGTAAGCAAGTGCTCACTATTATTAATGAACGTTTACCGCTGCATGGTCTGCAGCTGCGGCCCTACGCCAGCGTCGGGATCGCCATGTTCCACCCCGGGCTCAGCGCCGAACAGTTTTACCGGCGCGCGGTCTCGGCCGCGGTCACCGCAAGACGCAAAGGTAAAAATCAGATTGAGTTCTTCGATCCCGAGCAGATGGAAAAGGCTCAGCGCCGCCTGATGGAAGAGCACGAAATTATGACCGCCCTCGACAACCAGCAGTTCGCGATCTGGCTGCAGCCGCAGGTGGCCTGCGCCAGCGGCGAGCTCTGCGGCGCCGAGGTGCTGCTGCGCCAGCGGCAGGCGGATGGCAGCTGGTCGCTACCGCCGACGCTGATTGAGCGCATTGAGTCCTGCGGGCTGATTATCCCGGTCGGCTACTGGGTGATGGAAGAGGCCTGCCGCCAGCTGGCCGCCTGGCAAAGCCAGGGCATTATGCTGCCGCTGTCGGTCAATGTTTCCCTGCTCCAGCTGCTGGAGCACGACCGTGGCGAGGAGATGCTGAAGCTGATCGCCCGCTACCGCATTGCGCCGGGCACCCTCATCCTTGAGGTGACGGAGAGCTGCCGGATGGACGATCCGCAGGATGTGATGGCGCGGTTGCGGCCTCTGCGCGAGGCCGGCGTGCGGATTGCGCTGGATGATTTTGGCATGGGTTATGCCGGGTTGCACCAGCTGCAGCAGATGAAGGCTCTGCCGGTGGATATTCTGAAAATTGATAAGGTATTCATCGATATGCTGCCGGAGGATGTCAGCATGGTGCCGGCGATAATCCAGCTCGCGCGCGGCCTGTCGCTGCGCATTGTGGCGGAAGGGGTGGAAACGGAAGACCAGTATCGCTGGTTGCAAGCCGCCGGCGTCGAGGTGCTCCAGGGCCACCTGTTCGGTTGCGCTTTACCGCAGGAGGCGTTCAGCGCCCGCTATTTATCTCCGGTCCGCGAAGATGCAAATTTGTAAATATTTTGTTGACTTGTGCGAGTCAGCTCAAAGATTTTAACAATCGCGTTGCACTTTCGGCGTTAGTTATTTCTGAAATGTTTCCAGGGTGTTATTTTTAAGCCACAGACGTCAAATATCCCTTCTTGCTCTGTGGTTATTCCCAAAGGACACCCTATGAAAACCTCTATCTTTAAAAGCCTCTATGTCCAGGTTCTGACGGCCATAGCGATCGGTATTCTGCTGGGCCATTTTTACCCGGAACTGGGCGCGCAAATGAAACCCTTCGGCGACGCCTTCGTTAAGCTGATTAAAATGGTGATTGCTCCGGTTATCTTCTGTACCGTCGTGACGGGGATCGCCGGAATGGAGAGCATGAAAGCCGTTGGCCGTACCGGGGCGGTGGCGTTGCTCTATTTCGAAGTGGTTAGCACCATCGCGCTGATTATCGGTCTGGTTATTGTCAACGTGGTGCAGCCGGGGGCCGGGATGAACGTCGATCCGTCGACGCTCGATGCGAAAGCGGTGGCGGTGTACGCTGAGCAGGCGAAAGACCAGGGGGTAGTGGCCTTTTTACTGGATGTGATCCCGGGCAGCGTCATTGGCGCCTTCGCCAGCGGCAACATCCTTCAGGTTCTGCTGTTCGCCGTTCTGTTTGGCTTTGCCCTGCATCGTCTGGGCAGCAAGGGCCAGCTGATTTTCAACGTCATTGAAAGTTTCTCGCAGGTCATCTTCGGCATCATCAATATGATCATGCGCCTGGCGCCGATCGGCGCCTTCGGGGCCATGGCCTTCACCATCGGTAAATATGGCGTCGGCACCCTGGTGCAGCTGGGCCAGCTGATCATCTGCTTCTATATCACCTGTATCCTGTTCGTGGTGGTGGTGCTGGGGTCAATCGCCAAAGCCACCGGCTTCAGCATCTTTAAATTTATCCGCTATATCCGCGAAGAGCTGCTGATCGTGCTGGGGACCTCCTCATCCGAATCGGCGCTGCCGCGCATGCTCGACAAGATGGAGAAGCTCGGCTGTCGTAAATCGGTGGTGGGTCTGGTGATCCCAACCGGCTATTCGTTCAACCTCGACGGCACCTCTATCTATCTGACGATGGCGGCGGTCTTTATCGCCCAGGCGACCAACAGCCATATGGATATTTTCCATCAAATCACCCTGCTGGTGGTGCTGCTGCTCTCTTCGAAAGGGGCGGCGGGAGTGACCGGCAGCGGCTTCATCGTGCTGGCGGCGACCATCTCGGCCGTCGGGCATTTGCCGGTGGCTGGCCTGGCGCTGATCCTCGGTATTGACCGCTTTATGTCCGAAGCCCGTGCGCTGACTAACCTGGTGGGTAACGGCGTCGCCACGGTGGTAGTCGCGAAATGGGTTAAAGAACTCGATGCCAAACAGATGGATGATGTGCTGAATAACCGTGTTCCCGCGAACAAAACGCACGAATTATCCTCTTAAATCCTCCTCTTAGGCCCGTACTCCCTTGCTGGAGTACGGGCTCCTGCGCATAATTAGAGGTCATTTCCGCCCGGCGGGAATGACACGAAATGATTATTTTACGTTGTCATGCGACATTTTCGTCTCCGTGTGGTCTAACCGACGTATTTCACTCTCACTTTTTTCGGCAGCCCGTCAGTGGGATGCTGTTGTAACCAGGAATGTTCATCAGGGGTTCACATGCAGGGCACAACAATTAAACTCTTAACGGGCGGTTTGCTGATGGTAGCGGCGGCCGGTTATGTGCAGGCAGAAGCGCTCCAGCCTGATCCGGCCTGGCAACAAGGGACCTTAGCGAATGGGTTGTCGTGGCAGGTGCTGGCCACGCCGCAGCGTCCCAGCGACCGTATCGAAGTCCGTCTGTCCGTGAATATTGGCTCGCTGAGCGAAAGCACTCAGCAGAGCGGTTTCAGCCGTTTTATTCCCCGTCTGGCGTTGACGCAAAGCGGCAGCCTGCCGACGATGCAGGCGCGCTCGCTGTGGCAGCAGAGTATTGACCCGAAGCGTCCTCTGCCGCCGGCCATCGTCTCCTACGATTACACGATGTTTAATCTCAGCCTGCCGAATAACCGCAACGATCTGCTGAAAGAGGCGCTGAGCTGGCTGGCGGACGCCAGCGGTAAACTGACCATTACGCCTGAATCGATCAATCACGCGCTGCAGGGCAACGACATGGTGGCGACCTGGCCGCTGGATACCAAAGAGGGCTGGTGGCGCTATCGCCTCAAGGGCTCCACCATGCTGGGCCACGATCCTGCTGCGCCGCTGAAGCAGCCGATCGACGTGGCGCATCTGAAAGACTTTTATCAAAAATGGTACACCCCCGACGCCATGACGCTGATCGTGGTGGGTAACGTCGACAGCCGCAGCGTCGCTGAGCAAATCAGCAAAACCTTTGGCGATCTGAAGGGCAAGCGGGAAACGCCCGCGGCGGTGCCGACCTTATCGCCGCTGCCCACCGTGCCGGTCAGCATCATGACCAGCGCCGTGCGCCAGGACAAACTGTCCATCATGTGGGACGCCCCCTGGCAGCCGATCCGCGACTCCGCGGCGCTGCAGCGCTACTGGCGTGACGACCTCGCCCGCGAAGCGCTGTTCTGGCACGTGCAGCAGAGCCTGAGCAAAAATAACGTCAAGGATATTGGTCTTGGTTTTGACTGCCGGGTGCTCTATCAGCGCGCGCAGTGCGCCATCAATATCGAATCGCCGGGCGAGCGCCTGAATAACAACCTGAGCGTGGTCTCGCGCGAGCTGGCGAAAGTGCGCGACAACGGCCTGCCGCAGGAGGAGTTTGATGCGCTTATCGCTCAGAAAAGCCTCGAGCTGCAGAAGCTGTTTGCCACCTATGCGCGCACCGATACCGACATTCTGATGAGCCAGCGCATGCGCTCCCTGCAAAATCAGGTGGTGGATATTGCGCCGGAGCAGTACCAGAAGCTGCGTCAGGAGTTCCTCAACTCCCTGACGGTGGACATGCTGAACCAGTACCTGCGTCAGCAACTGTCTCAGGATATGGCGCTGGTGTTGCAGCAGCCGAAAGGCGAACCGGAATACAACATGAAGGAGCTGCAGGCCACGTGGGAAAAACTGATGGCGCCGAGTCCGGCGACCGCAGCGACCAGCGGCAGCGCCGATACGGTTGACGCCCACAGCGAGGCCAGCGACATCCCGTCGGGGCAGTAACCTGACGCCTCTCCGGCGCGCCAGCGGCGGCCGGAGAGCGCTTACAGGTGAGGATTATTGCGGCATTGCTTCCCGGGGGATAATCGCCCCGCGATACTGGATCACCGTGCTGGCGGTCAGATGTCCGCGTCTGGCGGCGGATTCAGCATCGCCGCCGGTCAGGCGCACGGCCAGATAGCCGGCGCTGAAGGAGTCGCCGGCGGCGGTGGTATCCACCACTTTCTCTTTGGCCAGTTTGACGGCCGGCACTTCCCGCAGCGGTTGCCCGCTCACCGAGACCAGGCAGGCATCCGCTCCGCGCTTCACCACCACCTCTTCCACGCCGGCGGCGTGGGTGCGGGCGATCACCTCGGCGACCGGTTTTTCCCCCCACAGCGCGTCTTCATCATCGAGGGTCAGAAACGCGATATCGGTGCAGGCGAACATCTCCTGATAGACCTGCTGCGTCTCCGCCTGGCTGGCCCACAGGCGCGGGCGATAGTTGTTGTCGAAGATCACCTTGCCGCCGTTGCCGCGGCACTCACGCAGCAGGGTGAACAGCCTGGCACGACTGGCCGGGCTGAGAATGGCGAGGCTGATGCCGCTCAGGTAGAGATAGTCGAACGTGGCCAGCTCTTCGCAAATCGCCGCCGCGCGATCGCTCTCCAGCCAGAATTTTGCCGCCGCCTCGTTGCGCCAGTAGTAGAAGG
Organism: Klebsiella sp. GG_Kp146; assembly: GCF_040061975.1. Classification (NCBI taxonomy): domain Bacteria; kingdom Pseudomonadati; phylum Pseudomonadota; class Gammaproteobacteria; order Enterobacterales; family Enterobacteriaceae; genus Klebsiella; species Klebsiella sp. GG_Kp146. The sequence goes on along the minus strand of NZ_JBEAHA010000008.1, from coordinate 181,148 downwards.
TGCGCTCGCCGGCGTCATCGGTTTCAATGTAATACAGCCCCGGCAGGCGGTCGGCCATCCGCTGGATCAGGCTGGTGTTGACGTTTTCCTGCTGCCAGCTGTCGAGCATCTGCTGGCTGAACGCATCGGTTCCCAGCGCGGTGACGTAGTGGACGCTCAGCGCGCTGGCATCCGTCTGCCGCGCGATATAGACCGAGGTGTTTAAGGTATCGCCGCCAAAGCCGCGGTTAACGGCCCCGTTCTTCTCTGACAGCTCAATCATGCATTCGCCAATGACGGCAATTTTTTTAGACATAGCCAGAACCTGCAATGGAATCGATATAAGCGCTAGTGTGCGCTGCGCTGTTTTGCTGGTCAATCATATTAAAACATCGTTCCATTATTTTTTTGACCTGACGCGCGTAATGTGACGAAAAGCGCATTTCCAGGAGAAACGCCGCTTTTTGACTATATTCAGGACTGACGTGATGCAAAAGGAGCGGAGTAGGGATGAGCAGAACCCGTAAAACGTTGGTTATCATCACAGGAACGATACTGTTGCTGATCGTTCTCTTCTTTATCGTGTTGGCCACCTTCGACTGGAACCGGCTGAAGCCGACGATTAATCAGAAAGTATCTGCCGAGCTGAACCGCCCGTTCGCCATCCGCGGCGATCTCGGCGTGGTCTGGGAGCGGCAGCCGGAAGAGCGCGGCTGGCGCAGCTGGATCCCGTGGCCCCATGTGCACGCGGAAGATATCGTGCTGGGCAACCCGCCGGCCATTCCCCAGGTGACCATGATCCACCTGCCGCGGGTGGAGGCGACCCTCGCCCCGCTGGCGCTGCTGAGCAAAACGGTGTATCTGCCGTGGATCAAGCTGGAACAGCCCGACGTGCGGCTGATCCGCCTGGCGGAAGACAACAATAACTGGACCTTTCAGCTGGCTGGCGATCAGCGTGCCGCGGGGGACAGCGCCCCCTCCAGCTGGTCTTTCCGCCTCGATAACATTCTCTTCGATCGCGGGACTATCGCCATTGATGACAAGATCACCCGCAGCGATATCACCATTCTCGTCGATCCCCTCGGCAAACCGCTGCCGTTCAGCGAAGTCACTGGCACGAAGGATCGGCATAGCGCGGCGAAACCAGGCGACTACGTCTTTGGCCTGTCGCTGAAGGGCCGCTATAAGGACCAGCCGGTCACCGGCAACGGTAAAATCGGCGGCATGCTGGCTCTGCGCAGCGCAAGCACGCCTTTCCCGCTGCAGGGCGACTTCCGCTCCGGCAATACGCGGGTGGCGTTCAGCGGCACGGTCAGCGATCCGCTCAACGTCGGCGGCATTGACCTGCGGCTGAAATTCGCCGGCGATTCGCTGCGCGATCTCTACGACCTGACCGGCGTGCTGCTGCCGGAGACGCCGTCGTTCTCCACCGACGGCCGTCTGCGCGCCGACTTTAAGCAGAAAAACAGCATGCGCTTTGACTATCAGAATTTTAACGGCCGGATCGGCGATAGCGACATTCATGGTTCCCTGACCTATACCACTGGCAAACCGCGGCCGAAGCTCAGCGGCGACATGGAGTCGAAGCAGCTGCGGCTGGCGGATCTCGGGCCGTTAATCGGCGTCGACTCCGGCAAAGGGACGAAGAAAAGCGCAGTGCGCCAGGCGGGCGATCGGCCGCAGCCGGCGGGTAAAGTGCTGCCGGCGGACCGCTTTGAAACCGATAAATGGCAGGTGATGGATGCCGATGTGCGCTTTAAGGGCCGGAGAATTGAGCACGGCGGTACGCTGCCGATCAGCGATCTGGCGACCCACGTGATCCTGGAGGATGGCGACCTGCGCCTGCAGCCGGTTCGCTTTGGCCTGGCCAACGGGTCGATTGCCGGCAGCGTGCACCTGCAGGGCGATAAAAAGCCGCTGCAGGGTGAGGCCAATCTGCAGGCGCGGCGCCTGAAGCTGAAGGCGCTGATGCCGAACGTCGAGATGATGCAGAAAACCCTCGGCGAGATGAATGGCGACGTTCAGCTGCGCGGCAGCGGCAACTCGGTGGCGGCCCTGCTCGGCAACAGCAACGGCAACCTGAAGCTGCTGATGAACGACGGCCTGATCAGTCGCAACCTGATGGAAATTCTCGGCCTTAACGTCGGCAACTACCTGATCGGCCAGATTTTTGGCGATGAGGAGGTTCGGGTGAACTGCGCGGCGGCCAATATCGACGTGACCAACGGCGTCGCCCGGCCGCAGATTTTTGCCTTCGATACGGAAAACGCGCTGATCAATGTGACCGGGACCGCCAGCTTCGCCTCCGAACAGCTGGACCTGACCATCGATCCGGAAAGCAAGGGCTTCCGGGTGATCACCCTGCGTTCCCCGCTGTATGTTCGCGGCACCTTTAAATCGCCGCAGGCGGGGGTGAAGGCCGGGCCGCTGATTGTCCGCGGCGCGGTAGCGGCGGCCCTGGCTACTCTGGTGACGCCGGCTGCCGCGCTGCTGGCGCTGATCTCCCCGGCGGAGGGCGATAGCAACCAGTGCCGGACCATATTGTCGCAAATGAAAAAGTAGGGGAGAGCCCTGACGCCAGCGGCGTCAGGGCGAAGGATCACAACGACTGGTGGCGGGTCTCGTGGGTCAGCAGCAGGGCGATCAGCGTCAGCGCCGCCATCGCCGCCAGATAGGTGCCGACCGCCGCGAGGCCATAGTTGCCCTGCAGCCAGGCGGCAATGTACGGCGCGACCGAGGCGCCGAGGATCGACGACACGTTATAGGAGAACGACGCCCCGGTGTAGCGCACTTCCGTCGGGAACAGCTCCGGCAGCAGCGCGCCCATCGGGCCAAAGGTCAGTCCCATCAGGCTTAAGCCCAGCAGCAGGAAGGCAAAGACCAGCAGCGGGTTACCGGAACCCAGCAGCGGTTTAAAGGCGAACAGGGCGAACAAAATAATCATCGTGGTGATGATAATCATGCTCTTACGACGACCAAAGGCGTCCGCCAGCAGGCCGGCGATCGGCACCATTACGCCAAAGCCAATCACCGCCATCATCAGCATCCACAGCACTTCGTTACGCGGCAGGCCCAGGCCATTCGGCGCCGCGCCGGTGCTGAAGGTCATCGAGTAGACGGTCATGATGTAGAACAGGGTATAGGTTGCCAGCATGATGAAGGTGCCCAGCACCGTCACGCGGACGTGTTTGGTCAACAGGGTACCCAGCGGGATTTTGACCTGTTTTTTCGCCGCCGCCACTTTGGCGAAGACCGGGGTCTCATGCAGCGAAACGCGAACATACAGACCGATGATCACCAGCACCGCGGAGAAGATAAACGGCACGCGCCAGCCCCACTCCATAAACTGCTGATCGGTTAACAGCCAGGAGAGCAGCAGGAAGGTGCCGTTGGCGAAGAAGAAGCCGATCGGCGCGCCCAGCTGCGGGAAGGAGCCATACAGGGCGCGCTTGCGCGCCGGGGCGTTTTCCGTTGCCAGCAGCGCTGCGCCGCCCCACTCCCCTCCGAGGCCAAGTCCCTGACCGAAGCGCGCCAGCGCCAGCAGCATCGGCGCGACAATGCCAATGCTTTCATAGCCGGGCAGCAGGCCGATCACCACAGTGGAGATCCCCATGGTTAACAGCGAGGCCACCAGGGTGACCTTCCGGCCGACGCGATCGCCGAAGTGGCCAAACAGCGCGGAGCCGATTGGCCGGGCGACGAAGGCGATGGCGAAGGTGGCCAGCGACTGCAGGGTGGCCGCGGCGGCATCGCCCTGCGGGAAGAAGATATGCGGGAAGACGATGACCGCGGCAGTGGCATAGATGTAGAAGTCGAAAAACTCAATGGCGGTGCCAATGAGCGAGGCGACAACGACTTTGTTGCGTGAGTTGACCGGGGCGGTTTCCTGCGTGTTTTCGAGTGTGGTGGCTGTGGCTTGCATAGATCTTTCTTATTTTTGCGCGAACGAAAAGCCATATAGCCACAGCCATCGGGACATTTCAATCTGTAACAAACGCGGAAAATGAGCAAAAAAGAGGCAAAAAGCGGATAATTTTTACGCCAGAAAAAATAGTTCTATGAAATGCTTCACACAATTAAAAAGATAGAGAATAAAACCAGTTTTTCGTTAAATAAAAGTTACGTCCTGGATTTATCTGCTGAAATCAAGCGCGAGGATGAATTTTGCCTCTTTTATTCATCCTCGCAATACCTCAGCGGTGGGTTTTGCCCGGCATCCGCCGGTCGTCTTTATACTCCGCGGTGGCGATCCACGCGGCGCAGAACAGCGTCAGGCGGGCAAAGAAATAGAAAAAGGCCATCAGCCCCAGCACCGATCCGAACGCCGCCCCGGAAGGGGATTTCACCAGCGCCGGCAGCGTCCAGGTCATGACGATTTTGATGATTTCAAAGCCAATCGCCGCGATAAGCGTGCCGCGAAACAGGGCTTTGCGCCGCGGACGGTGGCGCGGCAGCCGCCAGAAGATCCAGAAAAAGAGCAGGTAGTTGGCAAAAATCGAGATGGCGAGACCGATCAGCCGCCAGGCGGGTTTCAGCCATTCAATATTATCCAGATATAGCGCGGAGATAATCAACTGCTGGGCGGAACCGGCGACAGAGGTGATCGACAGCGTAATAATCAGCGCCACCAGCAGACCGATCAGCGAGATAAGATCGCGGAAGTATTTTATCCAGATTTTCTCCTCGTCCTGCGGCCGGCGCTCCCAGACGTCGCGCGACTGAGCGCGGATCGCTTCGCGCAGGTTGCCCATCCAGTTAATACCGGAATAGAGCGCCACCAGCAGGCCGACGAGGCCGACGGCGGTGCGCTGCTGCACCGCGGTGTTGATGGTGTTTTTCAGCGTCGCCGCCAGCGTCGGGTCGCTGACGTTTTGCAGAATTTTGTCGAAAATGTCCTGCAGCAGGGTCGGATGCCAGGCCAGCACGAAGCCGGCGGCGGCAAACGAGACCATCAGGATCGGGATCATCGACAGGAACGAGAAGTAGGTGATGGCCGCGCCGAACTGATTGCCCAGCCGGTCGTTGAAGCGCTCTGCGGCGCGTATCAGGTGGGCGACTACCGGGTTGCGCTGCACTTTGGCCGCCGTTCCGGTGACGGTCTTCAGCGCCTGGCTGGCTTTTTGCCCGACGGCCGTGTCATTGAGAGCGTCGAGGGGGCTTTTGTTTTTCTCCGGCTGCGTGTCCGGTTCCTGAGGGGGGCGTCGATCGTCGTTTTCCGGCGTCATACGTGATTTCTTCCTTTTTTACCGCGAGATTCAGCAAAAAGTATACCTTAAATGCCGTATCCTGCAGGAACGCATCTGCCCGCCCCCCGTTCACCCTCCGCGCGGATCAATCGACGTAATCTTTCATCAGCCCGCCCAGCCACTCCATAAACAGATGCACGCGGCGGGAGAGATTGCGCCGGTGCGGGTAGATAAGCGAGACCGGCAGCGGCTCAGCGCGGTACTGGGGCAGGATCTCAATCAGTTCGCCGGCGCGTAACGCCTCGCGCACGCCGGTGCGTGGCACCTGAATAATTCCCAGCCCGGCGATACAGGCCGCCTGATAGGTTTCCGTGCTGTTGACCGTCAATATGCCGCCGCTTTTTACCCAGCGCACGGCGCCGTCGATCACCACCTCGAAGCCGGAAGGACGGACCCCGAGGGTGCTGGCGTAGTGGATCAGGGCATGATCCGCCAGATCCTCCAGGGATTGCGGGTAGCCAAAACGGGTCAGGTAGTCCGGGCTGGCGCAGTTAATTTGCGTCAGCTTGCCCAGCGGGCGGGCGATAAGCCCGGAGTCTTTGAGCGCGCCGACGCGCACCACGCAGTCAAACCCCTCGCGGATCACGTCCACCAGCCGGTCGCTGCTGCTCAGCTCCAGTTCGATGCCCGGATACTGCTGCAAAAAAGCCGGCAGGTGCGGGATCACCAGCTTTTTGGCAAAACCGACCGGCATATCCACCCGCAGCCGGCCGCTGATGCTCGCCGGATCGTGCTGAAACATACCGTCCAGTTCGTCGAGGTTGCTCAGCAGATCCTTCGCCCGCTCGTAGTAGACCATTCCATCCTGGGTGAGCTGAACCCGGCGGGTGGTGCGGTGCAGAAGCCGCACGCCAAGATGGCTTTCCAGGGCCTGAATCTGCCGCGAGACGCTGCCTTTCGGCAGCGCCAGGGTCTCGGCGGCGCGGGAGAAACTCTCCAGATCCGCTACGCGAATGAATAACTGCATTGCATGAATTTTATCCATGCCGATGGCCTATTGTTGTTGTGAATGAAACAGTAAAACGTAATGTAGCGTATTTATTGTTTCATTGGCAGTTAATAAGCTGGAACACAATCACAACGCAACCTGAAAGGGGTCTTCTGATGACACAACGTATCGCTTTAGTGACCGGCGGCAGCCGCGGTCTGGGTAAAAACGCCGCGTTGAAGCTGGCGGCGAAGGGAACCGACATTCTTCTGACCTATCACAGCAACCGCCAGGCGGCGCTCGAGGTGGTGGCGGAGATTGAGCAAAAAGGAGTGAAGGCGGCAGCATTGGCGCTGAACGTCGGCGATCCTTCAACATTCGACGCTTTCGCCAGCGAGGTGGCGCAGGTGCTGGCGCAGAAGTGGGGACGCACCACCTTTGATTATTTACTGAACAACGCCGGGATCGGCCTCAACGTCCCCTTCGCCGAGACCAGCGAAGCGCAGTTTGACGAGCTGATGAACATCCAGTTCAAAGGCCCGTTTTTCCTGACCCAGCGGCTGCTGCCCCTCCTGCAGGACGGGGGGCGTATCCTCAACGTTTCCAGCGGCCTGGCGCGCTTTGCCCTGCCGGGCTATGCGGCCTACGCCGCGATGAAGGGGGCGATGGAGGTTCTGACCCGCTATCAGGCGAAAGAGCTGGGCGGACGGGGGATATCGGTGAACATCATCGCGCCGGGGGCCATTGAGACCGACTTTGGCGGCGGGGTGGTGCGCGATAACGCCGAGGTGAATCGGCATATCGCCGCCCAGACCGCGCTGGGGCGCGTCGGGCTGCCGGATGATATCGGCGACGCCATCGCCGCCCTGCTCAGCGATGAGCTGGCGTGGATGAACGCGCAGCGCGTGGAAGTCTCGGGAGGGATGTTCCTCTGAACCCCGCTGCCGTCAGACCGTGAGCGGCGGTGCGCTAGGGCGCATCGCCCTCCGCGCGCAGCCGACCGAACAGCCAGTCATTGTGCCAGCGCCCGTTGAGCCAGTAGTTCTCCCGCAGCTCCCCCTCCAGCCGGAAGCCGGCTTTGAGCAGTAACTGCCTGGACGCCTCGTTGCCGGCGGTGACGCTGGCGGTCAGGCGGCGGACGCCGCCGGTGGTGAAGGCGTAGTCGCACAGCGCGCGCAGCGATTCGTAGCCGTAGCCACGACCCTGCGCCGCCGGAGCGAAGAGAAAGCCGACCTCGGCAATGTCGCGCTGATGATGTTGGTAACCGGTGAGGCCGAGCGGGGTATGGGTCAGCCTGTCGCGCACCACCAGGCACAGCCAGTGTTCATCCCCGGGCGTCCACGGCGGCAGCCGCGAATCGAACGCCTCGCGGATGGCCGCCTGCGGCCTGGGGTCGGCCACGTAAAGCATGACCTGCGGATCCTGCTGCAGGGAAAGAAAAAACGACCAGTCGTCCAGCTGCAGCGGTGAGCAGCGCAGGCGCGGCGTCAGAAGTTCAGGCATAAGCGTCATTCCGGGCAGGGCGAATCCTCTGAACATAGCAGGAGAAGGCCGCCGGGAACAGCCCGACTAGGTTGGCTCGCCGTAGAGGCCAATCAGCCGGCGCACGACGCCGTTGGTCCAGCCGAAGCCATCCTGCAGGGGATACTCCCCGCCGCCGCCCTCATGCGGAACGCCGGTGGCGATATGGTATTTCTCAATCAGTTTGTGGTGCTGCTTGTAGAAGTGGTTGACCGTCTGCAGCCAGCTCCAGGCGATCTCATCGCCCAGCGGATCCTGGCCGTAGCGTTTAAATCCCTGCACCGCCATCCACTGCAGCGGCGCCCAGCCGTTGGGTTTATCCCACTGCTCGCCGCTCTCGTATTCGGTGGCCATGATCCCGCCGGGGGTGAGCAGGCGGGCCCGCACCGCATCGGCAAGGCGTTCCGCCTGTTCGTGGGTCGCCAGGCCGACGTAAAGGGTGACAATGCTGGCGGCGGAAAACAGCGCCAGCTGTTCGCGGCGCCAGTCATAATCGCGAAAACAGCCGTTCTCATCGTCCCACAGATAGCGGTTAACCGCCGCCCGCCGATCCTGAGCCTTCTGGCGGAAGGCCGCTTCCGTCTCGCGATCGCCCTTCAGGCCGGAGAGGTTGGCGATGGTCGTCTCCAGCTTGAACAGGAAGGCGTTCAGGTCGATGGGGATAAACTGCGTGGTGCGGATACTGGCCAGTCGCGTGATATCCCGCAGCCAGCGGCTGGAGTAGTCCCAGCCGGACGCGGCGCCCGCCCGCAGGTCGCGGTAGACTTCATTGGCCGGCCGTCCGGAGTGTCGGGCGGTCTCCACGTCCTCGCGCCACGATTCATCCCGCGGCGTGTCCCGGTCGTCCCAGTAGCGATTGAGCAGGGAGCCATCCGGCATGCGCACCACGTGCCGATACGCCTGATGCGGGATCAGCGACTCGGCGCCGTCCATCCAGAAGGCATGCTCCATCTTCAGATGATCCAGATAGCGCTTCGCGCCGCGCACGCCGTCCTCTTCAAAGAGTTCGACCATCAGGGCGAACACCGGGGGCTGCGAGCGGCTGAGGTAGTAGGTGCGGTTGCCGTTCGGAATGTGACCGTAGGTTTCAATCAGCCAGGCGAAGTTATCGGCCATGCATTTCAGCAGATCTTCCCGGCCGCTCTCCGCCAGCCCCAGCATGGTGAAATAAGAGTCCCAGTAATAGGTTTCGCTAAAGCGACCGCCGGGCACGATATAGGCCTGCGGCAGCGCCAGCAGCGATGACCAGGGGATATGATCCTGAGGCTCGCGGGTCAACACCGGCCATAGCTTATCGATATGCTCTTTCAGCGTCAGGCTGGGGTCGGAGGTGTAGACGTCGGTATGGCTCTCCGGCAGCCAGAAATTATCCTCAACGAACTGCCGCAGGTCGAAATCGGGCTGGCGTTTGACCTTCCGGTAGTTCCGCAGGATGTCCAGCGGGTCGTGTTTCGGCGCGCAGTCGGGAAAAGTTTTGCTGTCGGCAAAAATGCGTGATTTCTGCACGTTGGTAAACAGCTCAAGATAGCGATCCGCCGGGGTGAGGGCATCGGAGGCCGGAAGCCCCTCGATCACCTCAGGCTCCGGTTCAGCGTCAATCATCTCATCCAGCTTTAATTCGTACGGATCGGCTTCGTAGCAGGGATCGATGTCGATCCTTAACTCGTCGTCTTCAACGTGGCGTAATTTCTGGCTGAACATAGCGATACGGACCTCCGGATAGCGTGAGTTCGCGGCCGGGCGTACCCGGCCTTGTCTTTTAAGCGTAGACAGTCGCTTCGGTGAGTGTGAAGTAAACTGTGCGTTAGATCACGCTTTTCCGCCTGCAGGGGACGCCGTGATTTCTAATTAACTCGTTGATAAATAATAAATAAATCCGCGATTAGGTGAAGATAAAATTCGGAGCATTCATTATGCAACAAAATTTTATCCCGGCGCGCTCACTCCCACGCCGCCTCCAGCATCTCCAGCAGCTGTTCGCTGCTCAGGCTGACCGGATTGGCCTTCATCGACGAGGAGGTGCTGGCGGCCAGCGCCGCCGGCTCCAGGGCGTCGCGCGCCACGCCGAGGTCGCGCAGGGTGCCGAGACCGGCGCGATGGCTCCATTCCCGCAGGCTGTCCCAGACCCGATCCGCCGGGACCTCCAGCCCGTCGGCCAGCCAGCGGCGAACGTCGTTGAAGCGCTGGCGCAGGGCGGGGTCGTTTATCTGCGACTCATTCAGCGCCAGCCCAAACGGCAGCAGGCTGCCGCATAAGGCGCCGTGCGAGGCGCGGCTCAGGCCGCCCAGCGGGCCGGCGAGGCCGTGGATCACCCCCAGCCCGGCGTTCGCCAGCGCCACTCCGCCGCACAGGCTGACCCAGGCCATCTCGTCGCGGCTGGCCGGGCACTCTTTTTCCATCAGAACCTTCAGCGCGCGGATGCCGCGCGGGATCGCCTGCTGACAGAGGGCGTCGGTGAAAGGGGTGGCCCGGCTGCAGAGCCAGGGCTCGATCACCTGGGTCAGGGCGTCGAGGCCGGAGCCCAGGGTGATGCTGCGCGGCGCGTTGTCGGTTAGCGCCGGGTCGACAATGGCCAGGTCAGGCAGCATCCGGTCGTCGCGCAGGCTCACTTTCCGCTGCTGTTCCACGACGTTGATCACCGCGTTTTTAGTGACTTCCGCGCCTGTGCCCGCGGTGGTGGGGATCGCCACGAACGGCAGCGGGCTGGCTTCCAGCTGACGGCCGGTTCCCACGACTTCCAGATAGTCGACCAGCGGGCCGGTGGCGGGCGCCAGCGCCGCAATCGCCTTACCGGCGTCAATCACCGCGCCGCCGCCGAGGCTGACCACCGCCCTGATCCCTTTCTCGCGCGCCAGCTGGACGCCCTGCTCAATATCGATAAGCCAAGGTTCGCGGCTTATCGCCAGCGTCGTGACCGCCAGCTGCAGCGCCTCCAGCTGATGGCGGAGAAATGCCGCCCGCTCCGGGCTGGCGCCATGCACCAGCAGAACAGGACCGCCCTGCTGCGCCAGCCAGGGGGCGGCGCTCTGGGCCTGACCGCGGCCAAAACGAATATTTGCAGGCATCAAAACGGTAAAAGGGGTCAACATGTCGGGTTCCTTTTCGGCAAACAGGCTGGAATCAACTATACACATTATCCAGCGCTCTGCCTTGTTGCTGGCTGGCAATAGAGTAGAGTGAATGAACTCTCTTTTATGGCTGAGGAATCGCTGACGATGCTAACAATTCTGGGCAAACGCTCTTCAATCAATGTACGGAAAGTGCTGTGGACCTGCGAGGAGATCGGGCTGGCGTACCAGCAGGAGGATTACGGCAGCGGGTTTAAGCCCCTGGACACCCCCGAATTTCAGCGCCTGAATCCTAACAGCCTGGTGCCGGTGCTGCTGGACGATGACTTTGTGCTCTGGGAGTCGAACAGTATCTGCCGCTATCTGGCGCGAAAAGCGGAGCGCTGGGATCTGCTGCCCGCCGGGCCGCAGCCCGCCGCCGAGGTGGAGCACTGGATGGACTGGCAGGCGACCGAGTTCAATAATGCCTGGCGCCATGCTTTTATGGGGCTGGTGCGTAAAGATCCTCGCTTTCAGGATCCGGCGGCGATTAAAGAGAGCATTGCCGCCTGGACCCACTGCGTGCGCATTGTCGAAGCGCAGCTGCAGCGGACCGGGGCGTGGGTCGCCGGCGAGCACTTCACCCTGGCTGATATTGTGCTGGGCCTGTCGGTGCATCGCTGGAAGATGACGCCCTTTGCCCATCCGGAAATGCCGGCCGTGGAGCGCTGGTATATGGCGCTCAATCAGCGCCCGGCGTTTATGCGCCATGGAAATAACGGCGTGGCGTAGCGAACGGGCCAGGGCCTTATCGATTTTTCAGCGTATTCGCTTTGCACTGGCGGGGTAATGCCGCTACGATCCCGCGTCTATTTTTTATCCCATCCCAAATAACGTGTGGCAGGCAGGTGCAGTTTGAAAAAACGGTTAGGCCTTGTGCTACTGGCATTACTGTTGATTTCAGGCTGTTCCGGCACGCTGTCGCAAATGAGCCCGCCCAGCAATGAAACCAGTCTGACAGGGCGCAACGGTCAGCGGCTTTCCGTCGATGATTATGTCAGGCATTACATGCGCGAGAAGCAGGTCAGCGGCATGGTGGTGGCAATTATTCATCATAACGGCCCGGCGGAGTTTCACTGCTTCGGCGTGACCGATGACCAACATCGCTACCCGATAACCCCGCATACGCTGTTTGCCCTCGGCTCGCTGAGCAAAGGGGTTACCGCCGAAGTGGTCACGATGCTGGTGAACGAAGGTCGTTTCCACTGGCACGACACGCTGCAGACCCTGCTGCCGCCGGGTACCGCGCTGAGTGAGGATGCCCGTAAGATAACCTTGCTGCAGCTGGTGACGCATACCTCAGGGCTGCCGCGGCAACCGATGAATATGCTGTCGCTTGAGCACCTGCTGGCCTATCTCAACGATGGCGAAAACTTCTACCATGAGCTCGATGCCGATGGCGTACTGAGTTATCTGCAGAATTTCCAGGCCCCGGCGGAACCGGCGCCGAGTTACTCCAACCTCGGCTACGCGATCCTCGGCTATCTTCTCCAGTACCAGACTGGCGAATCGATTGAGACGCTGGCCTCGCGGATGATCTTCCGCCCGCTGGCGATGGGGAACACCAGCTTCCTGCCGCAAACGCTGCGTGATTATCCGTGGCGGGCGCTGGGCCATGCTGGCGATCAGCCGAAATTTAAACCCCGCGGCGCGCTGACGCCGGACTGGCAGTTCCGTCATAACATGGTCGGTGCGGCGAGTTTGTACAGCGACGCCGGAGATCTGATTCACTATGCCCGCGCCCACTTCGCGCCCACCGGTCAGGCGGCGCTGGACCAGGCGTTGCGCGACGTTAGCGTCGACTATTATCCGCGGCGGATTGAAGCGGCGAATATCGCCTGGGTAACAGACACGTTCGGCGAGCAGCAATTAACCTATCAGGTGGGGTACATCGGCGGCTATTCGAGCTATATCGGTTTTGATAAAGCGAATCAGAATGCGGTGGTGGTGCTGCAAAACAGCTTTAACTGGAGCAACTATATCGGCCACCAGATCCTGCGTCACCTGGCGGCGCAATAAAAAAGCCCCGTCCGGAGACGGGGCTGCGCGCCTTAGCGCATGGTGACAAACTCTTCTGCCGCCGTTGGGTGAATGGCGACGGTGTTGTCGAAGTCTTTTTTGGTGGCGCCCATCTTCAACGCCACCGCAAAGCCCTGCAGCATCTCATCCATCCCGAAGCCGATGCCATGGATACCGACAATCTTCTCTTCCGGGCCGACGCACACCAGCTTCATGCGGCACGGCTGGCGGTGCGAGGTGGCGGCGGTGTACATCGCGGTGAAGGAGGATTTGTAGACCTTCACGGCGTCGTCGCCATACTGCTCGCGCGCCTGCGGCTCGGTTAAGCCGACGGTGCCGATAGGCGGGTGGCTGAAGACCACGGTCGGAATGTTGTTGTAGTCCAGATGCTCTTCCGGTTTGTTGTTAAACAGGCGTTCGGAGAGACGACGGCCTGCGGCCACGGCCACCGGGGTCAGCTCAACGGCACCGGTGTTATCGCCCACGGCGTAGATGCCCGGCACGCTGGTGTTCTGGAACTTATCGACGACGATGTAGCCTTTATCGTCAGTTTTCACGCCGGTAGCCGCCAGGTTGAAGTTATCGGTCGCCGGTTCGCGGCCAATCGCCCAGATCAGGCAGTCAACGGTCTGGCTGCGGCCATCTTCCAGCTCAAGGGTCAGGCTGCCGTCGGCATGCTTCACCACCGCTTTCGGGATGGCGTTGGTATGCAGCTGCGGACCTTCGGCGTTCATCACTTCCACCAGCGTTTCGACGATCAGCGGATCGAAGCTGCGCAGCGGCGCGTGCTTGCGCACGAACAGGTGGGTTTCAGCGCCGAGGCCGTTAATCACCCCCGCCAGCTCAACGGCGATGTAGCCCGCGCCGACCACCGCCACGCGCTTCGGCAGCGCCGGCAGTTCGAAGAAACCGTCGGAATCAATACCGTATTCCACGCCCGGAATGGTCGGGTGGCTCGGACGGCCGCCGGTGGCGATCAGGATATGATCGGCCGTAATGGTTTCGCCGTTCACTTCCACGGTGTGGGCATCGACAAAGCGCGCAAAGCCTTTGATCACGTCGACGTTGTTCTTACCCAGCACGTTGTCGTAGGAGGTATGAATGCGGTCGATATAGGCGCTGCGGCTGGCGACCAGCTTCTCCCAGTCGAAATGGTTGATGGTGGTATCGAAACCGTAGTCCGGGCCGTAAAGATGAATCGCTTCGCGGATCTGCGCCGCATGCCACATCACTTTTTTCGGCACGCAGCCGACGTTGACGCAGGTGCCGCCCAGCGCTTTGGCTTCAATCAGCGCGCACTTCTGGCCGTACATGGCCGCACGGTTAATCGAGGCGATACCGCCGCTACCGCCGCCGATGGCGAGGTAATCATAATGTTTGCTCATGCCCATATGTCCTTAATCGTTGATTGCCGCGATTGTAACGCGAGGCGTAAAAGGTTCCACCGATGGTTGCGATTACTCCGGCACGATCCAGCTGACGGTCGTGTGACCGGTACCGGCCGGCACCAGCTTGCTGTGCAGCCACGGCAGCACATTGTTCATCTGCTGCTCCAGCTTCCACGGCGGGTTGATGACGATCATCCCGGAGGCGGTCATGCCGCGCTGGTCGCTGTCAGGACGTACCGCCAGCTCAATCTGCAGAATCTTGCGAATGCCAGTGGCTTCTAAGTCTTTGATCATGCGTTTGATCTGCGCGCGCAGCACCACCGGGTACCACAGCGCGTAGGTGCCGGTGGCGAAGCGTTTGTAGCCTTCGTTAATTCCGGTCACCACCGCCTGATAGTCGGTTTTAATTTCGTACGGCGGGTCGATCAGAATCAGACCGCGGCGCGAGACCGGCGGCAGTTTGGCTTTCAGCTGCTGGTAGCCATCGGCTTTATCGACGCGCGCGCGGCCGTCTTTCTGAAACTCGGCGCGCAGCAGCGGGAAGTCGCTCGGGTGCAGCTCGGTCATCTGCAGGCTGTCCTGCTCGCGCAGCAGCTGGCGGGCGATCAGCGGAGAACCCGGGTAGTAGCGCAGCTGGCCGTTACGGTTGAAGTGTTCGACCACCGAAATATAGGGCTCAAGCTCTGCCGGCAGGTCGTCCTGCTGCCAGATGCGGGCGATGCCTTCGAGATACTCGCCGGTACGCTCGGCGTGCTCGCCGCTCAGCTGATAGCGGCCCGCGCCGGCGTGGGTGTCCAGGTAGAGAAACGGTTTTTCTTTCTCTTTCAGCGCTTCAATGATCAGGCTCTGAACGGTGTGTTTGAGGACGTCGGCGTGGTTGCCTGCGTGAAAGCTGTGGCGATAACTGAGCATGGATGCAGAGATTCCGGGAAATAAACAAGTTAACCGATAGTTTACCGCAGATCGGCCGAGATTACCGCTGCGCCGCCGCGCTGTTTCATTTCTGCCAAAAGCGTTGCAAAACATAACGCTGTCATAAAAGCGTCAAACGGCCGCGCTAGCGTCGGAGACAGGCAAGGTAATTGTTTGAATAAAAGGAAAAATAATGAAAAAGCAACTCTCGCTGCTGGCCGTCGCGCTGCTGCTGGCGCAACCGGCTCTGGCTAAAGACATCCCGCTGAACAGGGCGGCGGCCCTCGCCAATAGCGTGACGCCGGCTGCCTCCAGTCAGGCGTATGACGATCTTGAGCAACAGGCGCTGGCGCAGTTGCGCCACGCGCTGCAAGGGGATGCCGCGACGCTGACCCGCGATCGGTTGGCGCACACGAAACAAAACAAAACCCAGGCCGATACCGCCTGGCTGAAGGCCAGCGGCTACGACTTCCAGACCCGGGCAAACCAGCAGGCGGATATTGCGCTATTGTCGGCGTTCAGCAGTCTGCCGGAGACCGTCGTGAAGCAGAATCTGGCGACGGTGACCGCCATCAACCGCGACGCCGTGCAGACCACCCGCCGTCAGGCGCTGGCCGATGCGCAAGGGATTAGCTACCTCTATTTCCTCAGCGACGCGCTGGGGCCTCGTCTGGGCAACGCGTTTCTGACCGCCTATGACCAGGGCGCGCTGGGGAAAGCGGCGGCGCTGATCAAAGCCTCGGAAGTCAGCACCGGCGAGGCGAAAAAGCACTTCCACAATCCGCGGCCGTTCCTGGTCCAGGGCAACACCATTCACCTGGTGCCGGACGACGTGGTGGTAAAGGATAACCAGCCCTATACCGCCGACGGCGGCTCGTTCCCCAGTGGCCACACCAACACTGGCTATACCGATGCGCTGCTGCTGGCGGCGATGATCCCGGAGCGCTACGACGCGCTGGTGGCGCGCGGCGCCCGCTATGGCTACTCGCGCATCGTGCTGGGCGTCCACTATCCGCTGGACGTGATCGGCTCGCGGATGGTGGCTGAGCGCAACGTGGCCCATTATCTTAACGATCCGCGCTACCGGGTATTATTTAACGAAGCCCGCGATCAGCTGCGCGCCGCGCTGGCGAAAGCCTGCGGTACGTCGCTTGCCGAGTGCGCGAAGAGCAGCGTGAAAGACGATCCCTGGCGCGATCCGGCGATGCGTGATTTTACTCGTTTCACCATGACCTACGACCTGCCGCGGCAGAAGGGGCCGCAGCCGCGCCTGCAGGCGCCGGAGGGGGCGGAAGTGCTGCTGGAGGCTGCCCTGCCGCAGCTGTCAGCGGCCCAGCGCCGGGCGCTGATGGTCAACACCGCGCTGCCGGCGGGCTACCCGCTGTCCGGCGCCACCCCCGAACAGCAGTTCTGGCAGCGGCTGAATCTGTCGGCGGCCTGGGAGATGGCGCAAAAAAGGCATTAATGCGGTTTCCGGCACGCTGCGCCGCGTGTCGCGCTTTTCCGGCAACGGGCGGACTTATCGCAGCAATACCCAGGCTGACGCACCGCCCGTCATTGAAATTCCCCCAACTATCCCCCATTCTAGATCTCATGCATAAGCGCCGGACGCGCGCTTCACTCACCCTTATCAACAGGACAGCGCATATGACCAATCCATTACTGACGCCTTTTTCCCTGCCGCCTTTTTCTGCGATCAAACCAGAGCACGTGGTCCCTGCGGTCACCAAAGCGCTGGAGGATTGCCGGGCCGCGGTGGAAAGCGCGGTGGCGCACGGCGCGCCGTATAGCTGGGAAAATCTTTGCCAGCCGCTGGCGGAAGTGGACGATGTGCTGGGACGCATCTTCTCGCCTGTCAGCCATCTCAATTCGGTAAAAAACAGCCCGGAACTGCGTGAGGCCTACGAACAGACGCTGCCGCTGCTCTCCGAGTACAGCACCTGGGTCGGCCAGCATGAAGGCCTGTATAAAGCCTACCGCGATCTGCGCGATGGCGATAACTACGCCACGCTGAATACCGCGCAGAAAAAAGCGGTGGATAACGCGCTGCGCGATTTCGAATTATCCGGTATTGGCCTGCCGCCGGAGGCGCAGAAACGCTACGGTGAAATCGCCGCGCGCCTCTCTGAGCTGGGCAACCAGTACAGCAACAACGTCCTTGACGCCACCATGGGCTGGAACAAGCTGGTGACCGACGTCGCCGATCTGGCCGGTATGCCGGAAAGCGCGCTGGCCGCCGCTCAGGCGCAGGCCCAGGCCAAAGAGCAGGAAGGGTATCTGCTGACCCTGGATATCCCGAGCTACCTGCCGGTGATGACCTACTGCGACAATCAGGCGCTGCGCGAAGAGATGTACCGCGCCTACTCCACGCGCGCCTCCGACCAGGGGCCAAACGCCGGTAAATGGGATAACAGCCCGGTGATGGCGGAGATCCTCGCCCTGCGCCACGAGCTGGCGCAGCTGCTGGGCTTTGACAGCTACGCTTTTAAATCCCTCGCCACCAAAATGGCGGAGGATCCGCAGCAGGTGCTCGACTTCCTCACCGACCTGGCAAAACGCGCCCGTCCGCAGGGCGAAAAAGAGCTGGCCCAGCTGCGCGCTTTCGCTAAAGCCGAGTTCGGCGTCGAAGAGCTGCAGCCGTGGGACATCGCTTACTACAGCGAAAAACAGAAACAGCATCTCTACAGCATCAGCGATGAGCAGCTGCGCCCCTATTTCCCGGAAAACAGAGCCGTTAACGGTCTGTTCGAAGTGGTGAAGCGCATTTACGGCATTACCGCCAAAGAGCGTACCGATGTCGACGTGTGGCATCCGGAAGTGCGCTTCTTCGAGCTGTATGACGAACACAACGAGCTGCGCGGCAGCTTCTATCTCGACCTGTATGCCCGCGAGCACAAGCGCGGCGGGGCGTGGATGGACGACTGTGTCGGCCAGATGCGTAAGCTGGATGGTTCCCTGCAGAAGCCGGTCGCCTACCTGACCTGTAACTTCAACCGTCCGGTCAACGGCAAACCGGCGCTGTTCACCCACGACGAAGTGATCACCCTGTTCCACGAGTTCGGCCACGGTCTGCACCACATGCTGACCCGCATCGATACCGCCGGGGTTTCCGGCATCAGCGGGGTGCCGTGGGACGCGGTCGAGCTGCCGAGCCAGTTTATGGAAAACTGGTGCTGGGAGCCGGAAGCGCTGGCCTTTATCTCCGGTCATTATGAAACCGGTGAACCGCTGCCGCAGGCGCTGCTGGAGAAAATGCTGGCGGCGAAAAACTACCAGGCGGCGATGTTTATTCTGCGCCAGCTGGAGTTCGGCCTGTTCGATTTCCGCCTGCACGCGGAGTACAAGCCGGAGCAGGGGGCGAAAATCCTTGAGACCCTCGCGGAGATTAAAAAGCAGGTCGCCGTGGTGCCGGGACCAACCTGGGGCCGCTTCCCGCACGCCTTCAGCCATATCTTCGCCGGCGGTTACGCGGCGGGTTACTACAGCTACCTGTGGGCCGACGTGCTGGCGGCAGACGCCTTCTCACGCTTCGAAGAAGAGGGGATCTTCAATCGCGAAACCGGTCAGTCGTTCCTCGATAACATCCTGAGCCGCGGCGGTTCTGAAGAGCCGATGGTGCTGTTCAAACGCTTCCGCGGGCGCGAGCCGCAGCTGGATGCGATGCTGGAGCATTACGGGATCAAGGGTTAACTCTGCGGTGAAGATCTGCTTAATTGATGAAACGGGCGCCGGAGACGGCGCCTTATCTGTTTTAGCCGCCCGCTGGGGGCTGGAGCAGGATGACGATAACCTGATGGCGCTGGTGCTGACCGCTGAGCATCTGGAGCTGCGTAAGCGCGATGAGCCCAAACTCGGCGGTATCTTCGTCGATTTCGTCGGCGGGGCGATGGCCCACCGGCGCAAGTTTGGCGGCGGTCGCGGAGAAGCGGTGGCCAAAGCGGTCGGTATTAAAGGCGATTATCTGCCGGATGTCGTCGATGCCACCGCCGGATTGGGGCGTGACGCCTTTGTGCTGGCGTCGGTCGGCTGTCGCGTGCGGATGCTGGAGCGTAATCCGGTGGTCGCCGCGCTGCTCGACGATGGCCTGGCCCGCGGCTATGCCGATGCGGAAATCGGCGGCTGGCTGCAGGAGCGGCTGCAGCTGATCCACGCCTCCAGCCTGACGGCGCTGACCGATATTACCCCGCGTCCGCAGGTGGTCTACCTCGACCCGATGTTCCCGCATAAGCAGAAAAGCGCGCTGGTGAAGAAAGAGATGCGCGTCTTTCAGTCGCTGGTGGGGCCCGATTTAGACGCCGATGGCCTGCTGGCCCCGGCGCGCCAGCTGGCGACCAAACGGGTGGTGGTGAAGCGCCCGGATTACGCGCCGCCGCTGGCGGAAGTCGCCACGCCGAACGCGGTGGTGACCAAAGGGCATCGGTTTGATATTTACGCCGGTACGCCGGCGTAAATTTGCAATCTATCAGGCATCGCGCCGTCATGCTGCCGGGTGGCGGCTACGCCTTACCCGGCCTACATAATCATTTATATATCAGATGGATATCATTCCCGCATGCCGGGCTGAGAAAGGCGTAAACCGACGATCATCTCTACCGCTCAGCTTCCCCCGGGGTATTAATCATCCGGTTCAGCCACGGCACCATCAGCGCCATCACTACCGTGACCCCCAGGGTCACCAGGCCAATTTTACTGAACACGCTGGTGTAAACGGGCAGCGTCTGCAGCGGGTCGGTGATATTTTCCGGCACCGCGGTGAAGGTCGCCACATAGCCGCCGAGCAGGAACGCGGCGGCCTGGGTCAGGAACCACATCCCCAGAATAAAGCCCATCAGATGCTGCGGCACCAGCGCGGCGACCATCGCTAGCCCCAGGGCGCTGATCAGCAACTCGCCCAGGCTCTGGAACAGATAAACCAGCACAATAAACCACGGCGAGGTTAATCCCTGGGCGTCGGCGAACCACATCCCGGCGGCCGCGGCGGTAAGGAAGCCCAGCGCGCAGAGGAACATCCCGAGGGTAAATTTCACCGGCATGGTCAGGTCTTTACCCTTGTGGCCGAGATGGGTGTAGATCGCCGCCAGCACCGGGCTGGCCACCACCACCCAGAAGGGGTTCAGGGCCTGGAAACTGACCGGGTTGATGGTAAAACCCAGGATCTGATGATGGACGTTATTGATGGCGAAGAAGTTCAGCGAGGTCGGCATCTGGGCGTAGAGAATGTAAAACAGCACCGCCTCGATCATCAGGATAAAGGCGACGAACATTTTGTTGCGCCCGGTTTTATCAAGGCGAAACGCCTCGCGGAAAAAGAACGCAATGACCACAACCGACAGGACAATCAGCACCAGGTTGGCGATCATCACGTTATGCATCAGCCAGGCGCAGAGAAAAATCATTACCACCGTACCGGCCAGCACCAGCGCCAGATTGCGCAGGCTGAGGGGGCGATGATCGGGCTCTGAACCAATCTCTTTCACCATCCCGCGGCAGGCGAGGTAGACCAGCAGCGCGATAATCAGCCCCGCGCCGCACAGGTTATAGGTCACCGCGTAGCCAAACTTTTCCGCGATCACCGGCGCCAGCGACAGCGACAGCAGCGAACCGATGTTTATCGACATATAAAACAGGGTAAACGCCCCGTCGAGACGGGCATCCTTCGGCGGATAGCATTTTGACAGCAGGCTCGCCGGGTTGGCTTTAAACAAACCGTTGCCGACGGCGATGGTGCCGAGGGCGATAAAGATCAGCTGCGGTTTCAGCAGCGACATCCCGGTCATAAAGTAGCCGATGGCCAGCACAATCGCGCCGAGCACCAGCGTGCGTTTGGTCCCCAGCAGATGGTCGCCCACGTAGCCGCCGATGGAGATCAGCCCGTAAACCAGCGCCGCGAAGGCGCCGAAGGTGATAAAGGCCTGTTCCTGAGAGAAGCCCAACTGTTTCACAAAGAAGACCGCCAGGATCCCCTGAACGCCGTAATAGCCAAAACGTTCCCAGAGCTCCACAAAGAAGATCATAAAGAACGGACGAGGTTGCTGCAGCAAGCCCGTAGGTGCAGTTGTATTCATATTCCTTCGCCTTGTATTACTTTCCCAAAAAGTATGAACGCGTATGCCAGAACGCGCCGAAAATGTCTGATAACTCGCCATGCTGCGGTTATTGGCTTATTGAATAGATTATTATATAGATGTTTTAGTGAATAACTGGTTGATCACACTAATTGAATGGCTTTTTTATGGAGTTAAGCTCTATTGTCTGGCGAGGCGGAAGCGAAAATAAAAACGCCCGCAGCGGCGGGCGTCTGGCATGACACAACGGGACGGTTATTCGTCTTCTTCGTCGCGTAGCGGGACAATCAGCATGTCGACATGGACGGTGTTGATCAGCTGACGGGCAGAGGACATCAGCTTGCTCCAGAAGTCCTGATGGTGGCCGCAGACCACCAGGTCCATATCATATTTTTTAATCGCATCGACCAGCACCTGGCCCAGGTCGCCGCTGCCGCTCAGGGTCTCGGTGATCGGGTAGCCGGCGTTGGTCGAGAGCTCGGTCAGCGCGTGATGGGTCTCTTCGGAGATGCGTTTTTGCATGTCGCCGAGGTTCACGTCAATCAGCCCGGTGTAGAGGTCGGAGTAATTCACATCCACGTGGATCAGGGAGACTTTCGCGTTATACGGGCGGGCCATAGAAACGGCTTTTTCAACCAGTACTTTACTCTCCGGGGACAGGTCTACTGCAATCAGAATATGTTTGTAAGCCATAGTGTTACTCCTTCCATAAGTTTGTCGATGACCATTGGACCTGACAGCTGGCGCTGCCGTTTCGCCCGCGTCCTGCGTGCTACATTCGCGGGAGGGTAGCCTTTAAGGACTTCATTGTAGAAGATATTTCTTACCTTATAGCGCCCCCCGCACTCCGTCAATGCACTGGGTTCACCTAAAAGTTAAACAAATTTATCCGTCTTACGTATTGATAACGAATAACCTTGTGGTAAAAAAATTAATGGATCTCCTACACTATTTAATGAGCCGGTCGGAAAAATAAATGTGATCGGAATCGCACTCTTTACGGTATTGTCGTCGGTTATTTGGGGAGCGGTAGCCGCGGAGGGTTTCTCCGTGGGCGGGTCGCCGGGGAGGAGGTATGATCAGCACTATTGCGCTGTTTTGGGCCCTGTGTGTCGTTTGTGTGGTGAATATGGCACGCTACTTCTCATCGTTGCGTGCATTATTGGTTGTGCTACGTGGTTGCGATCCCTTGCTCTATCAGTACGTCGATGGCGGCGGCTTTTTTACCTCGCACGGGCAGCCCAGCAAACAGATGCGCCTGGTGTGGTATATCTATGCCCAGCGCTACCGTGACCATCATGACGATGAATTTATTCGTCGCTGCGAACGTGTTCGTCGCCAGTTTATTCTGACCAGCGCCCTGTGCGGCCTGGTGGTGGTGAGCCTGATTGCGTTGATGATCTGGCACTGACGGCATCTTCGGGATAAAAAAACGGGCCAGCAAGCTGGCCCGTTTTGAACGAATAGCGCTTAAATCAGCTTCAGGGAGAGCCAGTAAAGGACGCCTGAAAGGATAATCGCTGCCGGCAGGGTCAGCACCCAGGCCATCAGAATGCTCGTCACCGTCTTTTTCTGCAGACCACCGCCATCCACCAGCATCGTCCCCGCTACCGAGGAGGAGAGTACGTGGGTGGTGGAGACCGGCATCCCGGTGTAGCTCGCCAGACCGATAGACACCGCCGCGGTCATCTGCGCCGACATCCCCTGGGCGTAGGTCATGCCCTTCTTACCAATCTTCTCACCGATAGTGGTCGCCACGCGGCGCCAGCCGATCATGGTGCCAATACCCAGCGCCAGTGCGACCGCCATGATAATCCAGATTGGCGCGTACTCGATGGTGCTCAGCATATCGGTTTTCAGTTTCTTCAGCAGACGCTGGTCGTCAGCGCTCACGTCCGGCAGTTTCGCCACTTTGTCGGTGGTGTCGGAGATGCAGAGCATGATGCGACGCAGCTGGCCGCGCTGTTCCGGTTTTAGCGACTCGTAGTTCTCAACGCCGGTCAGCATGGTCTTCACGCGGTCAAGGGCGTTGATGGTGTTCGCCGGATGACAATGAAACTCGCCGTTGGCCGCGGTATTGGTGTCCGGAGAGGGAACCAACTGGTCAACGCCGGTGGCTTTCTTCAGCAGGTCAGGGCGCTGCTGGAAGAAGGTTTCCACGTTGTTGACCGCATCGCGGGTACGGGTGATTTCGTAACCGGAGGCGTTCATATTCACCACGAAGCCCGCCGGGGCGACGCCGATCAGGACCAGCATCACCAGACCAATGCCTTTCTGTCCATCGTTAGCGCCGTGAGAGAACGACACGCCGATAGCGGACAGGATCAGGGCGATACGGGTCCAGAACGGCGGCTTTTTCTTGCCGTCTTTCTTTTCACGCTCCGCTGGGGTCAGGTGGATACGCGCCCGTTTCTTGGTGCCGCTCCAGTAGCGACGCAGCAGGAAAATCAGGCCGCCCGCGATCACCAGGCCGACGATAGGCGAGATAATCAGCGATCCAAAAATGCCGATGACTTTCGGGATATTCAGCGCGTCAACGACCGACGTACCGGTCATTAAGGCATTGGTGAGACCGATCCCGATGATAGCGCCGATCAGCGTATGGGAACTGGATGCCGGCAGACCGAAGTACCAGGTGCCGAGGTTCCAGATGATCGCCGCCAGCAGCATAGAGAACACCATGGCGAGGCCATGTGCGGAACCCATGTTAAGCAGCAGATCGGTCGGCAGCATATGCACGATGGCATAGGCTACGCTGAGACCCCCCAGCAGAACGCCGAAGAAGTTGAAGAGCGCCGCCATCGCCACAGCGAGCTGTGAGCGCATAGCGCGAGTGTAGATAACCGTAGCCACCGCGTTTGCGGTATCATGGAAACCGTTAATCGCTTCGTAAAACAGTACAAAAGCTAAAGCAAGCAATAATAATAGTCCGGTATGTAAATCCAGACCGGCAAATAAATGTAGCATAGGACGTTACGCCATTTTGAGGACATGAACGCGGCGCATTATCAGTGACTTTAGCGGCGCGGGCAAAGTGAAATATAGACTTTTTTTGATTTTCTTCCTGTTTAGGTTTTACCCTGTTGGGAGTAATCCTATATCTTTCA
The DNA here is from genome assembly GCF_040061975.1 of Klebsiella sp. GG_Kp146. NCBI lineage: Bacteria > Pseudomonadati > Pseudomonadota > Gammaproteobacteria > Enterobacterales > Enterobacteriaceae > Klebsiella > Klebsiella sp. GG_Kp146. The sequence goes on along the minus strand of NZ_JBEAHA010000008.1, from coordinate 156,876 downwards.
ATGATGTATCTAATGCGGGATTTTTCCCGCTGGTGTGACCAGAGTGAAATATTTACAAAACCCGACAATTGGGGAACGAGGAATGCGCTGTGGAAAGGTTTGATGCCATTGTCGTTGGCGCCGGAGCGGCGGGAATGTTTTGCGCAGCGCAGGCGGGGCAGCTCGGCTGTCGCGTTCTGCTGCTCGACAACGGCAAAAAGCCGGGACGAAAAATTCTGATGTCCGGCGGCGGTCGCTGCAACTTTACCAATATGTATGTTGAGCCGGCGGCCTATTTGAGCCAAAACCCGCATTTTTGCAAATCTGCCCTGGCGCGCTACACCCAGTGGGACTTTATCGAGCTGGTCGGCAAATATGGCATCGCCTGGCATGAGAAAACCCTCGGTCAGCTGTTTTGCGATGATTCGGCGGAACAGATCGTCAATCTGTTGCTGGCGGAATGCGAAAAGGGCGGCGTGCAGATCCGCCTGCGCAGCGAAATCCTCAGCGTCGAGTGCGATGAGCAAGGCTACCGGCTCCAGGTGAACGGCGAAACGCTGGCGACCAAAAAGCTGGTGATCGCCTCCGGCGGCTTGTCGATGCCGGGCCTTGGCGCCTCGCCGTTCGGCTATAAAATCGCCGAACAGTTCGGCCTGAAGGTGCTGCCGACCCGTGCGGGTCTGGTGCCGTTTACCCTGCACAAGCCGCTGCTTGAGCAGCTGCAGGTTCTCTCCGGCGTCTCGGTGCCGTCGACCATCACCGCCGAGAACGGCACCCTGTTCCGCGAAAATCTGCTGTTCACCCATCGCGGCCTTTCCGGACCGGCGGTGCTGCAAATTTCCAGCTACTGGCAGCCCGGCGAGTTCGTCACCGTGAATCTGCTGCCGGACTGCAATCTTGAAGACTTCCTTAATGAGCAGCGCGGCGCGCATCCCAACCAGAGCCTGAAAAACACCCTCGCGATGCAGTTGCCGAAGCGGCTGGTGGAGTGCCTGCAGCAGCTGGGGCAAATTCCTGATGTCACGCTGAAGCAGCTGAACGTTCGCGACCAGCAGGCGCTGGTGGCGACGCTGACCGCCTGGCGCGTACAGCCGAACGGCACCGAAGGCTACCGGACGGCGGAGGTGACCCTCGGCGGCGTGGACACCAATGAGCTCTCGTCGCGTACTATGGAGGCGCGCAAGGCGCCGGGCCTCTACTTTATCGGCGAAGTGATGGACGTCACCGGCTGGCTCGGCGGGTATAACTTCCAGTGGGCGTGGTCAAGCGCCTGGGCCTGCGCGCAGGCGCTGGTGGACGCTTAAACTAAGGGCCCGGGCATTCGGCGCCCGGGCGTGTAGGTTAGTTCAACCCAAGAAAATACTGGGCGATTTTGAAATAGATGATCAGTCCGGTGCCATCGATCAGCGTGGCGATAAACGGCGCGGAAACCACCGCCGGGTCGATGCCGATCCGTTTAAGTACCATCGGGATGACCGACGAGACAATCGCGCTCCACAGGGTAATGCATACCAGCGTCAGGCTGACGATCAGCGTGATTTCCATGCCGATGCCCATCATCCAGGCGCGCAGGCAGCCCGCCAGCCCCAGCGTTAAGGCAATCAGAAATGAGGTCGATACCTCTTTGCGGATCACCCGCCCCATATCGCGCAGCCGTACTTCTCCCAGCGCCATCGAGCGCACCAGCGTCGAGGTGATCTGCGTTCCGCTGTTGCCGCCGGTACCGATGAGCAGCGGAATAAAGAAGGCCAGCGCGATGGCCGATTCCAGCGCCTCTTCAAAATGCTGCAGCACGCTGCTGGTGTAGGCTTCGGCCACGAACAGCAGCAGCAGCCACACCGAGCGTTTCTTCCACAGCGTCCAGGGGCTGATGTCCAGATACGGTTTTTCCAGCGGCAGCGTCGCCCCCTGCAGCTGGGCGTCCTCGGTGACGTCATCCTCCAGCAGATGGGCGATCTCCTTTTCCATCAGGCAGCCGACCAGCTCGCCTTTATCGACGACGGGAACCAGGTCGAGGCCGCGCTCGTTGAGCTCGGCTATCACCTGCGGGCGTTCATCGTCAGGTTTGACGCGGAACAGGCAGCTGTCCATCAGGTAGCGGATAGACTGCCCGACATCCCCTTCCTGCAGTAGCTTTTTGACCGACAGGCTGCCGCGCAGCTTCTTGCCGGCGACCACAAACACCTGGCCGGGAATATCATCGCTGGTGAGCTGTGAGATAAAGTGCTCCCGCGCTTCATGGACGCTGAGATGTTCCTGCAGCGTAATAAAGTCGGTACGCATGTACTGTGCGATGGCATCGCCGTCGAAGCCAGAGGTCGCCTGATGGGCGGCGCAGAGTTGAATGGAAGACATGATTAAAATCCCTATAAAAAATCACTCATAGGGGCGAACAAGACAGGGTTAGCGCAGGCAGATCCCTACGTCCTGGTTTTAGCACTGCATAACGTATCTGAACGGTCATGACCGCCAGAAGTTACCTTGGCAACACCTTGATTCGATGGAAGCCTGTATTTCCCTGAGTGGTCTCTCTCGATACCAACAGGGCGGTAACTTGTATTTATGCAGGAGCCTCGCCATAACGAGATCGTTAAATGAGGCGCCATTATTGGCGAAGAGGGATAATTCACCAAGCGTATAGTTTAGGTGGTTTATCAACTGTTGATAAACCACCCAGGCATTTTCAAATAGTTAATCATCCGCTAAACACTGCAAATGCCCATGGCGCACACCGCGCTGGGCAATCACGTCGTCGGCAAAATGCTGCACCTCGGCCATGTCTCCCTTCAGCACCGCAATCTCCAGGCAGTCGTCATGGCTGATATGCACATGCAGCGTGGCGACGGAGAGATCGTGATGATGATGCTGGGTGGCCACCAGCCGGCTCGCCAGTTCGCGTTTTTCATGCTCGTAGACATATGACAGGACGGCATAACCGCGCCGCGGCTCCGACGGCGCGGGATCCTGGTTGAGGGCGTCGCGCAGAATATCGCGTACCGCCTCCGAACGGTTGTGGTAGCCGCGGCGGGCGCTGAGCGCATCGAGAGCGGCCAGCAGGTCATCATCAAGGGTCAGGGTTACGCGCTGCATGGCATGGCCTCGTTGAGCAGAGTGGCAGGAAAAGGTGGCAGCACCGCCTGCTGGAGCGCCTGTCCGGCAGGGGAGCGCAGGCGCAGCGGTAGACTGACCGTTGCGGTTTCGACGATGCGTCCGTGCTCCATCACCAGCACCCGCTGGCAAAAGCGCTCCACCAGCCGCAGGTCGTGGGTAATGAACAGGCAGGCGGTGCCAAACCGGGCCTGCAGGCGCTTCAGCAGGGCGATAATCTCCGCCTGCAGCAGCAGATCGAGATTCGAGACCGCTTCATCCAGGATCAACAGCTGCGGCCGCACCGCCAGGGCGCGAGCCAGGCAGACGCGCTGCAACTGTCCACCGCTGAGCTGCGCCGGGCGTTTATCGAGCAGCGTCGTGGAAAGGTCGACCGCGTGCAGCATCTCTTCCACCCGCCGTGCGCGCTCCTCGCGCGACAAGCGGAACAGATGGCGCAGCGGCTCGCTGACGATCTCGCGCACCGTTTTGCGCGGATTCACCGCGCTGAAGGCATCCTGAAACACCAGCTGAATATCACGGCGGAAGGCGCCGATGCCCTCACCCTTCAGGGCGGTCAGCGGTGTGCCGCGCCAGACAATATCGCCGTGCTGCGGCGTTTCCAGGCCCACCAGCATCCGCGCCAGGGTGCTCTTGCCGCAGCCGCTGCGCCCGAGCAGGGCCACCGTTTCGCCGGGGGCGATGGCGAGTTGGATCTCGTGCAGGACCCTGCCGTGGTGGGGGTAATCGTGGCTCACCCCGTTGACGCTGAGTAAATTCATGCTGTTTTCTCCAGTCCGTACAGCGCCAGATGCGCCGCCAGCAGGCGCTGGCTCAGCGGGTGCTGTGGGGCGCTGAACAGCGTGTTTACATCGCACTGTTCAACGAGGCGACCGTTCTCCATGACCGTCACGTCATCCGCCAGCCGCGCCACAACGCCCATGTCATGCGTCACCAGCAGTAGCCCCAGACTGCGGCTGGCGACGATATCCGCCAGCAGATCGAGGATCCGCGCCTGGGCGATGGCATCGAGGTCGGTGGTCGGCTCGTCGGCGATGATAAAGGGCGCGCGGCTGAGCAGGGCGAGGGCGATCATCATCCGCTGCAGCATGCCGCCGCTCATCTCGAAGGGATAGCGGCTGAGCAGCGAGCGCGGATTATCCAGACCCACCTCTTCCATCACCGCCAGCAGGGCGGCGTCATTCGCTTCGCGTCCCGCCGCCCGGCAAGTTTCCCGGGCGTGGGCGGCCATGGTATGCAGCGGATTAAAGGCGCTGCGTGGGTTCTGCATGATGGTGGCGATAGTCGCGCCGCGCAGCTGTTCGCCGTGCACCGGCATGCCGTCAAGCAACACCCGGCCGGCGGTCTGGCTGACGCCGGGCGGCAGCAGGCCCAGCGCGGCGGCGCAGGTAAGCGATTTCCCGCTGCCGCTGCTGCCGAGCAGCGCCAGCACCTTGCCGCGGCGCAGGGTAAGAGAGACGTCGCTGACCAGCGGGCGGTCGGCGGCAAGGGCGATCTGTTGCAGTTGGATCTTTTGCGGCATCAGTGGCTATGCTCCGCGATCAGGTGAGGATCGAGGCGATCGCGCAGCGCGTCGCCCAGCAGGTTAAAGGCCATCACGCTGATGAACAGCGCCAGCCCCGGCCAGACCATCTGCAGCGGCTGGGTCCAGATATACTGCCGGGCATCGTTGATCATCACCCCCCATTCCGCCGTCGGCGCGCTGACGCCGAGGCCAAGGAACGACATACCGGCCACGTGAAGCATCATATGGCCGATATCCAGTGAGGCGAGCACCAGCAGCGAGGGGATCACCGCCCCTGCCAGATGGTCGCTGAACAGCCGCCACTGGCTGGCGCCGCTCAGGCGGGCGGCGAGGATAAATTCGCGCTGGCGCAGGGAGACCACCAGATTACGCACCATTCTGGCGTACCAGGCCCAGTGCGATAGCGCAATGGCGAGGATCACGTTGGTCAGCCCGGTGCCGAGCACCCCCACCATAAAGAACGACAGGATCGAGGTTGGAAAGGTCATAAACAGTTCGGCGAGGCGCATCAGGCCGCGGTCGGCGCGGCCGCCCAGCAGCCCGGCGCTGCCGCCAACCGCCAGACCGATCAGCAGCACCAGCAGCAGGCAGGCCATTACCGCCCCCAGCGAGACGCGGGTAGCGGCCAGCAGGCGCGAGAAAATATCCCGTCCTAGATGATCGGTCCCCAGCCAGTGCGCTGCCCCTGGCGGCAGCAGTCGCTGCTGCAGGTTAATCGCCGCCGGATCCGAGGGGAGCCACCAGCCGCTGCCGATGGCGATGACCGCCAGCAGCGCAATAACCAGCAGGGCCAGTTTCACCGGCCAGCGGAAGTTTCGCAGCCATCTCATACGCTCACCTCCTCATGGCGGCGCAGGCGCGGGTCGAGCGCCGCGTTGAGCACATCCACCGCCAGGTTAGCGAGCACGAACACCGTGACCATCATCAGCGTAAAGCACTGAATCACCGGGTAATCGCGATTAAAGATCGCGGAAACCGCGTAGCGGCCGACCCCCGGCCAGGCAAAGATATTTTCAATAATCATGGTGCCGCCGATCAGCTCGCCAATGTGCATGCCCATGGCGGTCACCACCGGCAGGGTGGCGTTGCGCAGGATATGCCGCCGCTCCACCTGGCGCGCGCTCAAGCCGCGCAGCCGCGCCCACACCACGTGACGCTGACTGGAGACCTCCAGCATGCTGGCGCGCAGCAGGCGGGCGTTGATCGCCAGCGACATAAAGGCGATGGAGACGGCGGGCAATATCAGGTGCTGCCAGTCGCCGTACCCCATCGCCGGAAGCCACTGCAGATGCACGGAAAAAAGCATCACCAGCAGAAAGGCCAGCCAGAAGTTCGGCATCGACACGCCGAGGAAGGCTATCAGCCGCACAGCAAAGTCCGGCAGGCGATCGCGATGGCGCGCCGCCCAGATCCCCAGCGGCAGCGAGGTGACGAGGATCAGCGCCAGCGCCGCGCCGGTGAGCAGCAGGGTGGCCGGCAGGAAGTGCAGCAGGTCATCCAGCACCGGTCGCCGGGTGGCATAGGAGAGGCCAAAGTCCAGGTGCAGCGCCCGCCACAGCCAGTGCAGATACTGCATCGCCAGCGGCTGGTTGAGCCCCAGCAGTTCGCGGGTCGAGGCGACCATCTCTTCAGTGGGCGGCAGGTTCGACAGGCGTAAATAATCCAGCGCCGGGTCGCCGGTGCCGAGCCGCAGCAGCAGAAAGATGATGGCGGAGGCGGCGAGCAGCAGCGGGATCAGCAGCAGCAGGCGGCGTAAAATATAGCGTAACATTATGGCGTTACCGGTTTAATCTGGTCGAAAGGGATCTCGGTGCTCACCGGCGCGAACGGGATCTCCCCGACCTCCCGGCGCGCAACCGACATCAGCGAGACATAGCTGATGGGCAGGTACACCGCGTCCTGGTGCAGGCGGCTCAGCACATCGTGGTACAACCGTTTCCGCTGCGCCTCGTCGCTGGTGGTCAGCACCTCGCTAATCTCTTTATCAATCAGCCCTTTGTCGGGCAGGCCGCGCTGGGCCTGATAATCGGCATGGGAGGGCACGCGCATCGAGCTTAAAAAGGCATGCGGATCGTAGGGGGCGCCCCAGGTGCGATTGAAGATCATGCCGAACCGCCCTTCGCGCTGGCGCGCATAGATGCTGCTCTCCTCCTCGCCCACCAGGGTGACGCGGACGCCGACCTCCCGCAGATTGGCCTGAATAATTTCGGCCATCGATTTAGCCAGCGCGTCGGTGCCGATAAACGCCAGCTCAATCGCCAGCGGTTGCCCGGCCTTTTGTCGCCAGGGCTGGCCTTCCGGTTGCTGCCAGCCGGCCTGCGCCAGCAGGGCGCGGGCTTTTGCCGGGTCGTAACGGCGCGGCGTCAGATCCTGCGGGGCGTAGGGGACCGAGGGCGCAAACAGGGTGTCGGCAACCTGCTGGGTGCCGTAGAGCACGCTATCGACGAGGGTCTGCTTGTCGACGGCGTAGTTGAGCGCCTCGCGAACCGCCTGCTCGCGGGTCGGGCCCTGGCTGGCGTTCAGCGCCAGCATCACCGTCTCCGCCGGGGCGGAGAGACGAGCCGCGTAGCCGGGGTGATGACGAAAGCGTTCGAAGGTATCCAGCGGCAGCAGCCCCTCGTCGCCGTAGAGCATGTCGATTTCTCCGGTTTCGAACGCCACCGCGCGGCTGGTGGCGTCGGGGATCACTTTGATGGTGATTTGCTGTAGCGCGGGTTTATTACCCCAGTAGCGTTCGTTGCGTACCAGCACGTCGCGCTGATTGAGCTGCGAACTCGCCAGTCGCCACGGCCCGGTGCCGATCGGGGCTTTGATGCCGTTGGCGGTGCCGCCATCGATAAACTGCGAGGGGGCGATAAAGCGGAACGGGCGCGGCAGGGCCAGCTCTTGTAGTAAGGGGGCGTAGGCGCTTTTCAGAGTGAGCTGCAGCTCGCTGGCGCTGAGCGCCCGCACGTCGGTTATCTGATTGGCGAGCTCAAGCCAGGCGTGGCGTTGGCGGTTGGCGAGCACCGCCTGGAAATTAGCCGCCGCGGCCTGGGCGTTAAAGGGTTCGCCGTTGGAGAAGGTCACATCCTCGCGCAGGGTAAACCACCAGGTTTTACCATCGGCGGAGTGGCGCCAGCGGGTCGCCAGCCAGGGCTGCACGCTGCCGTCAGCCTGATACTTCACCAGCGGTTCATAGACCATGCTTTGGGCAAACATCTGGTTGGGCGTATAGAGATGCGGATTCAGCGGGCCGACGTTCACCGGCCAGGCGGTAGTAAGCGAGTGCTGCGCGGCCTGAGCCAGCAGAGGGGCGCAGGCGACCAGCGCCAGCAGAGTGAGGCGGAAAATAGACAAGACGGCGTTCTCAGCGACAGGAAAGTATGACGATTTTAGTGATTCATCATACTTTCGGAGTAACCTGGATCAATATTGCGCCGGAAAGTATAAGTAATCCGTATGATTATGCGCAGGGGCAGGCGCCGCCTTACCCCTCAGGGCGCCCGGAACAACCCCAGCAGCGTGGCCACCTGTTCGTCGATCGGCGCCAGATCCCGCTTGACGATCAGATGCAGCGGCGTCGCGCGGCGCACGCCGTGGCTGAGGGGCAGCCGCTTCAGCACGCCCTGATCGAGATGGGAACGAATGCGCTCTTCCGGCAGCCAGCCGAAGCCGACCTGATACATCACCGCATCAATGGCCGCGTCAATGGTGGAGAAGGTCCAGGCGTCACGCGTCGCCTGGCCATCGCCAGTCTGGTCGGCAATGCGCACCAGCGGCCATGGCGCCAGCGCGCTATCCTCCAGCGGACCGTCGAGGGCGGCGAGAGGATGGTCGCGGTGGGCGACGGCGATAAAATCAATATTCATCAGCCACTCTCCGCGGCCGGTAATATCCTGGCGGCGGGTCAGAACCATGACATCGGCTTCCGTTCGCGCCGCGCCCTCGTCATCAATATTTTCCAGCACTTCGGTGAGTCTGACCTGAGTCTGCGGATAACGCTGCTGAAACTGGCGCAAAATGGCGAACAGCCGCTGGCGTGGGAAAATGCTGTCGACCACCAGGTCCAGACGGGTGCGCGCCCCGTTGCGCAGAGTGGCAGCATGCGTCTCAACGTAGGCGAAGGCCTGCAGCAACGGTTTGACCTGATTCAGCAGCAGTTCGCCGGCCGGGGTCAGCACCGCCCGCCGACCGGACGGCGCCAGCAGCGCCACCCCTAAGCGCTCCTGCAGCAGCGCGAGGTTATAGCTCACCGAAGACTGACTGCGGTTGGTCTCCTCCGCCGCTCTGGCAAAGCTCCCGAGTTCCACGACCTTTTCCAGTAATGCCCACTGCTCCAGGGTTGTCTTGTGCATAATCAATCTAAAATTTGGATGTATTTAATCCAAACATAGCGTTATTCATTCAATTTTTAAAGACGTATGCTGTCCTCAACAACACAGAGGAGAATAAATGATGAGCACTTTCGACAAACATGACCTCAGCGGCTTTATCGGTAAACATCTGGTCTACACCTACGACAACGGCTGGAACTACGAAATTTACGTCAAAAACGACCATACCCTCGACTATCGTATTCACAGCGGCATCGTCGGCAATCGCTGGGTGAAAGATCAGGAAGCGTACATCGTGCGGGTGGGGGAAAGTATCTACAAAATCTCCTGGACCGAACCGACCGGTACCGACGTGAGCCTGATCGTCAACCTGGGCGATAAACTGTTCCACGGCACCATCTTCTTCCCGCGCTGGATCATGAATAACCCGGAAAAAACCGTCTGCTTCCAGAACGATCACATTCCGCTGATGAATTCTTACCGCGATGCCGGCCCGGCCTACCCGACAGAAGTGATTGACGAGTTCGCCACCATCACCTTCATTCGCGACTGTGGCGCAGATAATGATGAGGTAATTAATTGCCCGGCGAGTGAATTGCCTGCGGATTTTCCTGCAAATTTGTAATTAAGCAGAAATAACTTTGTGATCTGCGCTAACTTTTTGTCATCAAGCGTGACAAAGACAGCGTCATTAATTGTTATCTGGTTTAACCCCCGTTTACTTTCCGCGATAGCGTTCCTGTTTGCTTTTCCAGACAGGAACGTTTTTTTGTCAAAATTCTGCCATAAATAAAACCTATCATTCTGTTTCTTAATGATTTATTTGGCCATGCTGAGAAAAGATTAATTTCTTAATATTATCCTAAGCAAGGTCAACTACATTAATAGTTGTCGAAATACCCTGAAATGGAATGCCGCGCTGAACTCACTTCATTTTAATTTCGTTTAAGTCCACAGGCGCAGGATATTTTATTCTAACGACCCTGATTTGTGCGTGGGTCATCTACAGAACAGGATGATGATGAGCGATTTTTTGCCTTTTTCGCGCCCGTCGATGGGCGACGCAGAGCTGGCAGCGCTGCGTGAAGTTTTAGCGTCGGGCTGGATCACCACCGGGCCGAAGAATCAGGCACTTGAAGCGGCATTCTGCCAGTTGACCGGCAACCGCCACGCGATTGCCGTCAGTTCAGCGACCGGCGGGATGCACGTGACCCTGATGGCGCTGGGTATTGGCCCCGGCGATGAAGTCATTACGCCGTCCCAGACCTGGGTCTCCACCCTCAATATGATCTGCCTGCTGGGCGCCACGCCGGTGATGATCGATGTCGATAACGACAATCTGATGATCACCCCTGAGGCGGTGGCAGCGGCGATCACCTCGCGGACCAAAGCGATTATTCCTGTGCACTACGCGGGGGCGCCAGCCGATATCGACGCCATTCGCGCGGTGGGCGAGCGCCATGGCATCCCGGTGATCGAAGACGCCGCCCATGCGGCGGGGACCCACTATAAAGGCCGCCACGTAGGCTGCCAGGGGACCGCGATTTTCTCGTTCCACGCGATCAAAAATATGACCTGCGCTGAAGGCGGGCTGGTTGTCACCGACGACGACGAGCTGGCCTCCCGCATCCGTAGCCTGAAATTCCATGGCCTCGGCGTGGACGCCTATGACCGCCAGACCCACGGCCGCGCGCCGCAGGCGGAGGTGATCGCTCCGGGCTTTAAATACAACCTTGCCGACATCAACGCCGCGCTGGCGCTGGTCCAGCTGGAAAAACTGCCTCACGCCAACCAGCGCCGGGCGGAAATTGCCCAGCGCTATCTGCGCGAACTGGCGGACACGCCGTTTACGCCCCTGACCGTCCCGGCCTGGGATCACCAGCACGCCTGGCATCTGTTTATCATCCGCGTCGATGAGGCTGCGTGCGGCATCAGCCGCGACGCGTTGATGGAAAAGCTGAAGGCGATGGGTATCGGCACCGGTCTGCACTTCCGTGCGGCCCATACGCAAAAATATTACCGCGAGCGCTTCCCTGAGGTTTCCCTGCCGAATACCGAATGGAACAGCGCCCGCATCTGTTCTCTCCCGTTGTTCCCGGACATGACCGATGACGATGTCACTCGCGTCATTTCCGCACTGCGCCAGCTGTCAGGACGTTGATATGCTTACTTACCCTCCCGTGAAGAAGGTCTCGGTGGTTATCCCGGTTTATAACGAACAGGATAGCCTGCCGGAGCTGCTTCGTCGTACGGAAACCGCCTGCGCCACGCTGGGGCGGCAATATGAAATTCTGCTGATCGACGATGGCAGCAGCGACGATTCCGCGCGCATGCTCACCGAAGCCGCCGAGGCGGAAGGCAGTCACGTCGTCGCCGTGCTATTAAACCGTAACTACGGCCAGCACTCGGCGATCATGGCCGGCTTCAGCCATGTGACGGGCGATCTGATTATTACCCTTGATGCCGACCTGCAAAACCCGCCGGAAGAGATCCCGCGGCTGGTGGCGAAGGCGGATGAAGGTTACGACGTGGTGGGCACCGTCCGTCAGAACCGTCAGGACAGCATCTTCCGCAAAACCGCCTCGAAGATGATCAACCGCCTGATCCAGCGCACCACCGGCAAAGCGATGGGCGACTACGGCTGCATGCTGCGCGCCTACCGTCGCCACATTATCGACGCGATGCTCAACTGTCACGAGCGCAGCACCTTTATCCCGATTCTGGCGAATACCTTCGCCCGTCGCGCGGTGGAGATCCCGGTGATGCACGCCGAGCGTGAATTCGGCGACTCCAAATACAGCTTTATGCGCCTGATCAACCTGATGTACGACCTGGTGACCTGTCTGACCACCACGCCGCTGCGTCTGCTCAGCATTTTCGGCAGCGTGATAGCCCTGCTGGGCTTCGCCTTCGGCCTGCTGCTGGTGGTGCTGCGTTTGGCCTTCGGCCCGCAGTGGGCGGCGGAAGGGGTGTTTATGCTCTTCGCCGTGCTGTTTATGTTTATCGGCGCCCAGTTTATCGGTATGGGTCTGCTCGGGGAGTATATCGGACGCATCTATAACGACGTGCGCGCGCGTCCCCGCTACTTTATTCAACGTGTTGTTCGCCAGCCGGAAACGGCATCTAAAGAGGAAGATCGTTCATGAAAGCCGTAGTCTTCGCTTATCACGATATGGGCTGCACCGGTATCCAGGCTCTGCTGGACGCCGGGTATGATATCGCTGCTATTTTCACCCACCCGGATAACCCTGGCGAAAACCATTTCTTTGGCTCCGTGGCGCGCCTTGCTGCCGAGCAGGGCATTCCGGTGTGGGCGCCGGAAGACGTGAACCATCCGCTGTGGATTGAGCGTATCCGCGAGATGAAGCCGGACGTGCTGTTCTCCTTCTACTACCGCAATCTGCTGGGCGATGAGATCCTCCGTCTCGCGCCGAAAGGGGCGTTTAACCTGCACGGTTCGCTGCTGCCGAAATATCGCGGCCGCGCGCCGCTGAACTGGGTGCTGGTCAATGGCGAAAGCGAAACCGGCGTCACCCTGCACCGAATGGTGAACCGCGCCGACGCGGGGGATATCGTCGCCCAGCAGGCCGTGGCGATTGGCCCGGATGACGCCGCCCTGACGCTGCACCGCAAGCTGTGCGCCGCCGCCACCGGGCTGCTGGGCCAGGCGCTGCCGGCGATCCTCGCCGGAACCACCGATGAACGTCCGCAGGATCACAGCCAGGCGACCTATGTGGGGCGTCGTACCCCGGAAGATGGCCGCCTCGACTGGGAGCAGCCGGCGCAGACCCTGCACAATCTGGTGCGTGCGGTCTCCGATCCGTGGCCGGGCGCCTTCGGCTACGCCGGCGCGAACAAGTTTATCGTCTGGAAATCCCGCGTCCGTCATGATCTGCCGGCAGCCAAACCGGGTACCGTTATCTCCGTTGCGCCGCTGATCGTGGCGTGCCAGGAGGGGGCGCTGGAGATTGTCACCGGCCAGACCGAACGCGGGGTGTACATGCAGGGCGCCCAGCTGGCGCAGGGGCTGGGCCTGGTGTCCGGGGCGGTGATCAGCAGCAAACCGGTGGTGGCGGTTAAGCGTCGCACCCGGGTGCTGATCCTCGGCGTCAATGGCTTTATCGGTAACCATCTGACCGAACGCCTGCTGCAGGACGACAACTATGAGATTTACGGCCTGGATATCGGCTCCGACGCCATCAGCCGTTTCCTCGACTGCCCGCGTTTCCACTTTGTGGAAGGCGATATCAGCATTCACTCCGAGTGGATCGAATATCACATTAAGAAATGCGACGTGGTGCTGCCGCTGGTGGCCATCGCCACCCCTATCGAGTACACCCGCAACCCGCTGCGCGTCTTCGAGCTGGATTTCGAAGAGAACCTGAAGATCATCCGCGACTGCGTGAAATACAATAAGCGCATCATCTTCCCGTCGACCTCGGAAGTGTACGGCATGTGCACTGATAAAAACTTCGACGAAGACACTTCCAATCTGGTGGTCGGGCCGATCAACAAACAGCGCTGGATCTACTCGGTCTCCAAGCAGCTGCTGGACCGCGTGATCTGGGCCTATGGCGATAAGAATGGCCTGAAGTTCACCCTGTTCCGTCCGTTCAACTGGATGGGGCCGCGTCTGGATAACCTCAACGCCGCGCGTATCGGCAGCTCCCGCGCCATCACCCAGCTGATCCTCAACCTGGTGGAAGGCTCGCCGATCAAGCTCATCGAAGGCGGTAAGCAGAAGCGCTGCTTCACCGACATCAGCGATGGTATCGAAGCGCTGTTCCGCATCATCGAGAACAAAGACGGCCGCTGCGACGGGCAGATCATCAACATCGGTAACCCGGATAACGAAGCGAGCATCAAAGAGCTGGCGGAGATGCTGCTGGCCTGCTTCGAACGTCATCCGCTGCGCGATCGCTTCCCGCCGTTTGCCGGCTTCCGCGAAGTGGAAAGCAGCGACTACTACGGCAAGGGCTATCAGGACGTTGAGCATCGCAAACCGAGCATCCGCAACGCCAAACGCTGCCTGAACTGGGAGCCGAAGGTGGAGATGGAAGAGACCGTTGAGCATACGCTGGACTTCTTCCTGCGCACGGTTGAACTGGTGGACGCTAAACATCCATGAAACAGGTCGGCTTACGCATAGATGTCGATACCTTTCGCGGCACGCGGGACGGCGTTCCGCGGCTGCTGGACCTGCTGGGTCAGCACGGGATCCAGGCAAGCTTCTTCTTCAGCGTCGGGCCGGACAATATGGGACGCCACCTGTGGCGCCTGGTAAAACCGAAGTTTCTGTGGAAGATGCTGCGCTCCAGAGCGGCCTCGCTGTACGGCTGGGATATTCTGCTGGCCGGCACCGCCTGGCCGGGACGCCGCATCGGCGCGGGGAACGAAGCGGTGATCCGCGCCGCCGCCGAGTCTCATGAAGTGGGCCTGCACGCCTGGGACCACTACAGCTGGCAGGCGTGGAGCGGCGTCTGGCCGCAGGAACGGCTGACGCTGGAGGTTGAGCGCGGCCTGCTGGAGCTCGAACGCATCATCGGCCGGCCGGTCACCTGCTCGGCTGTCGCCGGCTGGCGCGCCGATCAGCGAGTGGTGAAAGCCAAAGAATCCTTCGATTTCCTCTACAACAGTGACTGTCGCGGCACGCGGCCGTTTCTGCCCCAGCTCGGCAGCGGTGTCTCCGGTACGGTGCAGATCCCGGTCACGCTGCCGACCTGGGACGAGGCGGTGGGCACGGCGGTGGAAATCGCCGGCTTTAACCGCTATCTCCTCGACTGCATCCATCGCGACCCGGGCGTGCCGGTCTATACCATTCACGCCGAAGTGGAAGGCATTGCCTACGCGGATCAGTTCAATGAACTGCTGACCATGGCGGCGGAAGAAGACATTCAGTTTTGCCCACTGAGCCAGCTGTTGCCCGCTGACTTTAGCGAGCTGCCGTCTGGCAAAGTGGTTCGGGGTGAACTGGCTGGCCGGGAAGGCTGGCTCGGACGTGAACAATTACTGACTTCGGGTGTTTGATGAAAAGCATTCGCTATGGCGTCTCTCTGATTGCGCTGTTTGCGCTGTATTACCTGCTGCCGCTTAATTTCCGTTTGCTCTGGCAACCCGATGAAACCCGCTACGCGGAGATCAGCCGTGAAATGCTGGCCACCGGCGACTGGGTGGTGCCGCATTTTCTCGGATTGCGCTATTTCGAAAAGCCGATTGCCGGTTACTGGATCAACAGTATCGGTCAATGGCTGTTTGGCCATAATAACTTCGGCGTACGCTTTGGGTCGGTCTTCGCCATCACCATGACCGCCGTGCTGGTGGCCTGGCTGGCGTGGCGCGTCTTTCGCGACAAAAAGGTAGCTGTCCTGTCGCCGGTGATTTTTCTCACCGCGATGCTGGTGTATGCGATTGGCACCTATGCGGTGCTGGACCCGATGATCACCCTGTGGCTGGCGCTGGCGATGTGCTGTTTTTGGGGCGCGACGCAGGCGCAGAGCCGCAGCGGCAAAATACTGGGTTACGCGCTGCTGGGCGTCGCCTGCGGTATGGGGGTGATGACCAAAGGCTTCCTTGCGCTGGCGGTGCCGGTAGTGGGCGTTCTGCCGTGGGTGATCGCCCGTCGACGCTGGCGTGAAGTGCTGACCTACGGTTGGCTGGCGGTGGTCGTCTGTACGCTGGTGGTGCTGCCCTGGGGGCTGGCTATCGCCCAGCGCGAGCCGGACTTCTGGCGCTACTTCTTCTGGGTCGAGCATATTCAGCGTTTCGCCGAAAAAGACGCCCAGCACAAAGCGCCGTTCTGGTACTACCTCCCGTTCCTGATCGCCGGCAGCCTGCCGTGGCTGGCCCTGCTGCCGGGGGCGCTGAAGCGCGGTTGGCTTGAGCGCGATGAGGCCCGCGGCGCGCTGTATCTGTTAGGCTGGGTGGCGATGCCGCTCCTGTTCTTCAGTATCGCCAAAGGCAAACTGCCGACCTATATCCTGCCGTGCTTTGCGCCGCTGTCGATCCTGATGGCGCGCTACGCGCTGGAGGCGGCGAAGACCGGCGCGAAAGCGTTACGGGTCAACGGGATGATCAACCTGGGCGTCGGCCTGCTGGGGCTGATCGCCGTGCTGGTGGTCTCGCCCTGGGGCGTGATGCACAAGCCGGTGTGGACCAAGATTGAGCTGTATAAATGTCTGCTGGCGGCGATCGCCTTCGCCGTCTGGGCGCTGATGGGCTGGCTGGCGATGAAAGACGCTGGCCGCCGCTGGAGCCTGGCGGCGCTTTGCCCGCTCGGCCTGGCGCTGCTGGTGGGCTTCGCCATCCCGGACCGGGTTATCGACAGCAAACAGCCGCAGTTCCTCGTGGATATCGTCAGCGAATCCCTGCAGCCCAGCCGCTACGTCCTGACCAACAACGTCGGGATCGCCGGCGGCCTGGCCTGGGAGCTGAAGCGAAGCGATATTATTATGTTCGACAAACAGGGTGAGCTGAAGTACGGTCTCGACTGGCCGGACGCTCAGGGAAGCTTTGTCAGCCAGGCCGGGTTTGCCGACTGGCTGGCCGCGCATCGTCAGCAGGGGCCGGTCTCGCTGGTGCTGTTGATGGATAAAGGAGAGAGTATGCTCGACTTACCGTTACCGAAACCCGATAACGCTTACGAGCTGGGGCGGGTCGTTTTCCTTCAGTATCTGCCGCAATGAGCGTCTGGATCTGTCTGGTGTTCGCCAGCCTGCTGAGCTGCGCCGGACAGCTGTGCCAGAAACAGGCGACCCGCCCGTCCCGTCGCGGACGGCGGAGTCGTCATATACTCTTCTGGCTGGGGATGGCGCTGTTATGCCTCGGCTGCGGCATGCTGCTGTGGCTGAGCGTCCTGCAGTCAATTCCGGTGAGCATCGCCTATCCGATGCTGAGTCTGAACTTCGTCTGGGTCACCCTCGCGGGCTGGGGCATCTGGCATGAGCCGGTCGCTCCCCGCCACTGGTTTGGCGTCGGGTTGATCGTCGTGGGCATTGTCATTCTGGGGACCAGCGTCTGATGGGCTTTCTCTGGGCATTATTCAGCGTCGGCCTCGTCAGCGGCGCGCAGCTGCTACTGCGCAGCGCCATGGTGGTGTTGCCGCCGCTGACCGATATTCTGGCGTTTCTCCAGCATCTGTTGCATCTCCAGCCCGGCACCTTCGGCCTGTTTTTCGGCCTGCTGGGCTACCTGCTGTCGATGGTCTGCTGGTACTTTGCCCTCCACCGTCTGCCGCTGTCGAAAGCGTATGCGCTGCTGAGCCTGAGCTATATCCTCGTTTGGGCCGCCGCCATCTGGCTGCCCGGCTGGCATGAGCCGTTCCACTGGCAATCGCTGCTGGGCGTGGCGATTATCGTCGCCGGCGTATTGACCATCTTCTGGCCGGTGAAACGCCGCTAGCCGGGGAGCCGGCTTTTGGGGCGCCCCGGGCCGAGCAGGATCGCCAGCTTGCTGCCCCCGACGGTGGTCTCCATCCAGATTTTACAGACGCTGGTTAACGGCACCGAGAGCAGCATTCCCACCGGCCCCAGCAGCCAGCCCCAGACCAGCAGCGACAGGAACACCACCAGGGTCGACATCCCCAGCCGGTGGCCCATCATGCGCGGCTCCACCATGTTGCCCAACACCATATGCACCACCAGAAACAGCGCCCCGACCAGCAGGCACTCATAGATGCCGCTGAACAGCAGCGCCTGCAGCATGGGCGGGATGGCGGAGATGGCGGAGCCGATATTCGGCACATAGTTCAGCAGGAACGCCAGCACCCCCCACATCAGCGCGAACTGCACCCCCATCGCCAGCAGCCCCAGCCAGACAATCAGGCCGGTCCACAGGCTGATCAGCGTTTTCAGCGCCAGATAGTGGGTGACGCCTTTCAGCGCCCGGTGCAGCCCGGCGATATGCAGGCGAGGGTTATTGAGGGCAAAACGCAGTTTGTAGGGCAGGTGGCGAACCTCAAACAGCATAAAGATCACCGTCATTACCAGCAGCACAATGCTGGCCATCGCCCCGGAAAGCTGGGTCATCAGCGTCGTGGCCCAGGTCATCAGCCGTTCTGAATCCATACGTCGCAGCATGCGCTCCGGATTGATATGCAGGTTGAGAAAGGGGAGATACTCCTGGAGCTGGACGATCTTACGCGTCAGGGCGCGGTTGAAATCGGGCAGCATGGCGACAAAGTCATTGAGCGACGCCGCCAGCACGCCAAGCAGCGCGGTCAGCATGACCAGCATTGCCGTCACCACCAGCGTAATGGCGAACGGGCGCCGCACCCCGCGGCGAATGAACCAGGTGACCAGCGGGTTGAGGACGATAGCGAAAAACAGCGCCAGCAGGAGCTGCACCAGAATATCGGCGGCGGCGTGGATCCCGGCGAGGATAATCACCAGCGCCGCCAGCTTAAGTAAAATATGGAGCCCGGCTTTATCAGCCTGCGGAGGGGACATAGGTATTCCTTTTGTGAGTCGCGCCTGATAAGTGTAGCGGTTCGCTGGCTGCCAATATTCCGAAAGGCGAGCGGCTTTTCCGCCATCATCTTTTGATCGCTTAAACCACGCCGCTGAAATGTTGAATGCGCGCGTCCGTCAGCGTGAACGGCGTCGGCGTACAGACCGCAATACTTAACCCATCGTGCAGAATCTGGCTGAGCGACAGCGGGCCGTGACAGGCGCTGTCAACGGAGGCCATCTGCCAGGCGCTGCCGCCGCGCTGTTTCACCAGCGCCTCTTTGCGCGTCCAGATACGCCAGAAGACCGTGAGCTGCTGCGCCGGCGAAGCCTGCGCCAGTTCCTGGTGCTCGCTTTCGCTGAACAGGGCGTTAGCCAGGCGGCGCCAGCCTTCGCGCGGGCGAATCACTTCGATGTCGCAACCCACCTCGCCTTTATCGCTGAGCAGCAGGGCAATATCGTCGCCGCTGTGGCTAAGGTTAAACCACAGCCCGCGCGCGACGGGGAAGGCAGGCTTGCCCTGTTCGCCAAGCTGAATATCCGTCAGCGGGGCAGCCGCCTGCGCCAGCAGCGCGCGGCCGGCAAGCCAGCTGGCTCGTCGCGGTCCGTCCGGCGCCTGCGCCATCAACGCAGGCGGTAACGGCAGGGCGCTAAGGGCGGAGATCTTACCCAGAAAAAGCTGATACATTTCAAGGCCAGCGTCGAATAATGATTGAGGTGTTAATGCCGCCGAAGGCGAAGTTGTTGCTCTGCAGGAATTCACACTCCAGTTTGCGCTTTTCCCCCATGATGTAATCCAGTTCGCCACAGTTGGCGTCCGGTTTATGGAGATTCAGCGTTGGCGCAAACCAGCCTTCGCGCATCATCTGCAGGCTCATCCACGCTTCTAACGCCCCGCAAGCGCCAAGCGTATGGCCGAAATAGCTTTTCAGCGAAGAGATCGGCACGCTGTCGCCGTAAACGGCCGCCGTTGCCTGGCTTTCCGCGATATCGCCGCGATCGGTGGCGGTGCCGTGGGCCGAAATATAGCCGATATCCCGGGGGCTTAAGCCCGCCATGTTTAGCGATTGTTCCATGCAGATCTGCATGGTTTCGCGCTGCGGCTGGGTAATATGGGCCGCATCGCAGTTAGTGGCGAACCCGACGATCTCACCATAGATGGTTGCGCCGCGCGCTTTGGCATGCTCGAGATCTTCAAGGATCAGCGTGCCGGCGCCTTCGCCAATCACCAGACCATCTCGCTGTTCATCGAACGGAGAGGGGGTGAGGGCCGGTTCGTCATTGCGTTGGCTGGTGGCGAAGAGGGTATCGAATACCGCGGCTTCCGAAGGGCAGAGCTCCTCGGCACCGCCGGCCACCATCACCGTTTGGTAACCATGGCGAATAGCTTCCCAGGCGTAGCCAATCGCCTGGCTGCCGGAGGTGCAGGCGCTGGAGGTGGGGATCACGCGCCCCCGCAGACCGAAGAATAATCCGGTATTCACCGCGGTAGTATGCGGCATCATCTGCACATAGGTAGTGCCGGTGATATTGTTGGTATGTTTCTCCGTCAACATGGTGGCGAACTCGCTCACCGGACCGGTACTACCGGTTGACGAGCCGTAAGCGATGCCGGTTTGGCCGTTGGTCAGCACGGTGTCGCCGATAAGCCCGGCCTGCTCCAGCGCGAGCTCAGTGGCGCGGGTGGAGAGTCGCGATACCCGCCCCATCGCGCGGATACGCTTGCGGGTATAATGCTCCGGCAGGGTGAAATCGTCGATTGGCGCCCCCAGCAGCGTATGCAGTCCGTCATACGCCAGCCATTCAGGCATCTTACGCACCGCATTTTTATATTCCCGCAGCCTGGTGGCGACATCCTGCCAGTTTTCGCCAAACGCGGTCACCCCGCCCATCCCTGTAATGACCACCCGGCGTATCATAGCATCCCCCCGTTGATGGAAATGACCTGGCGGGTGACGTAGCCCGCGATATCCGACATTAAATAGCTGGCAAGCCCGGCCACCTCGTCTGCCTGACCCATGCGTTTCATCGGGATCATGGTCATCGCCTCTTTCAGCGCGTGCTCTTCCATGTCAATCATCCCGGTGTCGATAAGACCCGGCGCAATACAGTTAACGGTGATTTTGCGTTTTGCCAGTTCTATCGCCAGCGCTTTGGTGGCGCCGATAATGCCCGCCTTGGCGGCGCTGTAGTTGACCTGGCCGCGGTTGCCCATGACGCCGGAAACCGAGGAGAGGGTGATGATACGTCCGCCCTGGCGCGCGCTAATCATCGGCATGATGCAGGGATGAATGACGTTATAAAAACTGTCGAGGTTGGTGTGGATCACGGCGTCCCAGTCGTCATCGCCAAGCGCCGGGAAGGCGCCGTCGCGGGCGATGCCGGCGTTGCTGACAATGCCATACCACGCGCCATGGTCGGCCATATCCTGCTCCAGTACCTCGCGGCATTGCTGACGATCGGCGACGTCAAAACTCAGCAGCCGGCCGTCGCCGCCAGCGGCGGTTATCGCCTCCAGCGTCTGTTGCGCCCCCGCGCGGTCGCGATGATAGTGGACGCCCACCACAAAACCGTCCGCTGCCAGCTGGCAGGCGATAGCGCGACCGATGCCTTTGCTGGCGCCGGTAACCAAAACTGAACGACTCATTCTGACGCTCCTTGTTGAAATAAAGTGCTAAGTTCTTCTGTTGTGGGCTGGAAGGTGTTGACCCGCCCGCTGGCCAGGACGTCATCGTCCACCATAATGGTGCCTTCGAAGCTGCCGAAACGTTCATCCTGCATCAAGAGCTTCACGCTGATGGACAGCGTCTTTCCGCCCGGCAGGCTCCCGGCCGCGCAAACCAGTTCGCGCGCGCCCAGCACCATGCCTAAAGCGAGCGATGTTTGTCCTTGCTGCTGGCGGTGCCAGCCGGACCAGACGCCGACGGTCTGCGCCATTAATTCAAGGGCGAACCAGCCGGGAAGATCGCCGTTGGTATCGAGAAATGGCGCCAGAACGCTGCCGGGTGAGACCGCGACGCGGCAGGTGGCGGTGTCGGCGGTCACCTCCTCGACCTCTTCCAGCAGCAGCATCGGCGCGTCGTGCGGCAGGTAACTGCCGGGTGATAAAAAGTGGCTCATGACATTCTCCCGAGCAGGATGCTGGTGTTATTGCCGCCAAAGGCAAAAGAGTTCGACAGGATAACTGGCCGCGACAGCGGCTGCGGATGTTCAATGAGCCCGCACGGCGGTAGCGTGTCATCCTGCGGAGACTGGCTGAAATCCTGTGCCGGTAACAACAGATTGCGTTGCAGGATCAGCATGCCGATGGCGGCCTCGGTGATCCCTGCCGCACCCAGCGTATGTCCGGTCAGATGTTTGGTGGAACTACAGGGCACCCTTTCGCCAAACAGCGCGTTGATCACCCGGGCTTCTATCTGGTCGTTAAGCCGCGTAGCGGTGCCGTGCAGGTTAATGTAACCCACCTGCTCCGGCATGATGCCCGCGTCGTCCAGCGCCTGCTGAATGGCGCGCATCGCCCCTTCTCCTTGGGGATGCGGGGCGGAAATATGCCAGGCGTCGCTGGATTCGCCGATACCCAGCAGCGCGATGGGCTGCGGCTCGCGGGTCAGCAGCATCAGCGCCGCCCCTTCGCCGATGGTGATCCCGCAGCGGTCGCGGCTAAACGGCTGGCACTGCGTCGTGGAGAGCGACTCCAGGCTGTGAAAGCCGTTGATGGGCATCCGGCTAAGGGTATCCGCGCCGCCGACGATCGCCACATCTGCCAGCCCCGCCTCAATGAGCCGCCGTCCGCTGATTATCGCCCGCGCGCTGGAGGAGCAGGCGGTTGACAGGGTATATGCCGGACCATCCAGCGCCAGCCAGCGGCTGAGAAAACGCGACGGGTCGCCCAGCTCCTGCTGTGGATAGCGCCAGGCCTCGCTCGCCTTGCCGTTAAGCGTCAAATTAACGTGTACGTCGCCTTCATCCAGCCCTGACGTACTGGTGCCCAACACCACGGCGACCCGAGCCCGGCCATAGCGGGCGATGGCGCGATCCACCTGCGGCTGGATCTGCGCCAGCGCCGCCAGCAGCAGCTGATTATTGCGCGAACGATGGTCGCGAAAGGTATCGGGAATGGCGGGTAGTTCGCCGTCCACCCCCGCGAAAATCGCCTGCGGATGCCCCTGTAACCACCCTTCACGCGGGCGCATGCCGGGCGCTATACCGCGGGCCAGATTGGCGGCGATTTCATCATTATCGCGTCCCAGGGCGTTAATCATGCCGACAGCAGAAATGAAGATCATCTCAGTCACCCAGGTATTGAATGGTGATGTGGTATTTAAAGACGTGCTGCTCGATGCTAATCGGCACGCGCTTGCCTTTGCGGTTGATATAGGTGATGTCGGTGACCAGTTTTCCGCGCGCGTTACGCAGTTCGCGTTTGTCGCCGCGGTCGGTTAGCGTCCAGCCTTTCGGCAGCTGCGGCAGCCATGCGCTAAGCGGCCAGTGGCTGAGCATCACATCGGCCAGCACCTGGCTGGCGGGCGGCAGTTGCGGGATCACCATCGACTGTTCCGCGCGCAGCCCTTGTTGATCATAGGTCACCAGGAACAGGCGGATACCGACGGACGACAGGCCCGCCAGCGTGAGCTTTTTATCATCGGCATTGAGCAGCACCAGCAGCGACTGGGTTTGGCCGTTGAAGCGGCCGGTCAATAACTGCTGGGAACTGATGGCCGGCGAGATGCCCGGCGGCGGTAACGTGACGCGCGTACCCGGCTCCAGCCACGCCTGCGGACGGCCTTGCGGCTCCGGCGGCGAATGACTGCAGCCGGCCAGCAATAAGGCGGCGAAGAGCGCGAAGGCGCGCCAGAATGATGGTCTTCTCATCGTCTTTTTTTCTCTTTTTTGCTCGGCATCGCCAGCGGCGACAGCAGGAAAGCGGTGAAAATACCGCTGACCAGGACAGTGCCAAAGCTGCTGATGGCCTGGGTGGCGCTAAACACCAGCATGCCAAGCGTTAATAAGGTGGTCATCATCGCCAGGGTAACCGCCAGCAGCGATGTCAGCGGCGTGCCGCGCGGGTTGCTGAAAAACAGGGTGTAGTTGATGCCAATCCCAAGTACCAGCACCAGCGCCAGTAAGGAGAACAGGTTAACGGCGTGGCCGGTGAGCGCCAACGCCCCCAGGCCGCATCCCAGCGACAATACCGACGGCACCAGGCTTATTAAGCCCTTGCGCCAGCCAAGGCGGATAGCGGCGCCGCAGGCAATCACCGCCAGCGCAACGCCGAGCAGCCCGGTTAAAATATGACGGTAGAGCGCGAAAAGCTGGTCGAAATCGCTTTTACGATCGACCCACGCCACGCCAGTCTGGGTTGTGCTGAGCGCCTTCAGCGCCGCGCTATCTTTCACCCCGCTCACTGGCACCAGTACGCCGCTTTCGCCATCCGGCAGCGTCAGCCATAGCAGCCGCCAGCCTTCGCTGGCCGGACTGGCAAGCCAGTCGCCGACTGTCACCGGCATCGGCCGCAGGTCGGGGTGAACAGCGGTGAGTCCGGCGTTATTCAGCGCCTGGCCGACGGCCGGCGCCGCCTGCTTCAGCAGGGCCAGATCCTCCTGCTGGCGGGCCAGTGAATTGAGCGGAATGGCGCGATACCCGCCAAGCATTCCGTCGGTTTGCGCTTTAGCCAGTGCGGGCATAAAGGCTTCAAGCCGCTGCAGCGTTTGTTGCGCCGTGTCGCCGTAAACCACGAACCACTTTTGATCGACGCTTTGGCTAGTAAGCGCGGTGATGGCATGCTCCTGGGAGAGGATATTCTGCGGTAGCGCCTGCAGCTGTGAGATATCGTCATCCACCCGCAGGAGAGCGAGCCCCGTCAGGGAGAAAATGGCCAGAACCACCGGCAGACCGATGGCGAGTTTTTTGTTACGCCGCCATGCCGCGAGCCAGCGCGACATCAGCACCATCGCTGGAACGGGACGCACCGGGAGCCCATGGCACAGCCATGGCTGCCAGAAAATCACCGTCAGGCATGAGGCGCTTAGCCCCACGGCCGCAAATAGCGCCATCTGGCGAATGGCCGGGAAGGGGGCCAGCATCATGATTAAATAAGCCGCCACGGTGGTAAGCAGCGCCAGCAGCAGCGCTTTCCGTACTTTAACAAGGCTTTGCCACGGTGAAGCCGCTGCGCCATGGACCATCCGTTCGGTCAGGTAATAGAGCGTGTAATCTGCGGAAATGCCAATAATGCTCATGCTCATCACCAGGGTCATCAGATGCAGCTCGCCAAACAGCAGCAGCGTGGCAACGGTGCCGGCCAGTGCGCCGATAGCGATAGAGATCGCGCATAACAGCAGCGGACGCAGCGAGCGGAACACGGCCACGATCAACAGGATGACGCCGAACAGGGTGGCCGCGCCGAGAGTGGAGATATCGCGCTTCGCCTGCTGGCTGGCGTAATCACTGTAAAATACGGTGCCGCGCGACAGCAGCTGCGCCTGCGGGTGGCGCGCTTTTAATTCCTTTTCAAGCTGCGCGAGGGTGGTCACCAGGCGGTGCGTCTGTCGCATATCGAACGACGAACCCGCCAGCTCGCCGTGCAGCAGATACCAGACGTTGCCTCGCGCGTCTTTGCTGGTCAGCCACCCGTCCTGCAGCTGCATCCGCTGGCCGCTATTCGCCATCGCCAGCTGTGAGCCGCGCATCAGCATCAGCGGGTCGTTTTGTAACTCTTTACCGCTGACCCCGGAAAACGCCGAATAGAGCTGCGAAAGGATCCACTGGGCCTGCGCTTCGCCGCCCTCCTGCAGACGTGCGCGGGTGGCGGGGTCGATTAACGCATTGCGATGTTGCCAGAAAAACGTTCCCCAGGCCTGCTGACTGGCGGCATCCATTGGGCCTTTGACCTCGGCCAGCGCGTCTGAGGTTTGCAGCAACCGCAGCCAGTCGCGAGCCACCTGCGGGTCGGCCTGTTTACCGGGGCTGACCAGCCAGACCAGCTGGCGATCCAGACGCTGCATAAAGCCATCGTTCAGCGCGGGGGGGATCGCGCCGAGCGTCTGTTTGGGCAGCATCGCCAGCACGCTGCTGTTGAGCCGGGCCTGCGGCAACAGCGCCAGCAGCGCGCCCGCCAGTATCAGGCAGACGACGCCCCAGATCAGCGCAGGACGTTTACTGGGCGGCAAAGCGTTGGCGTTCGTCATCGGTCAGTTGCGCTGGCGTCAGTTGATGTTGGGAAAGGGCGATATCGGTGCGATCGCCTTGTTTATCATTGAGTTGAATATGCTCCAGGTAGGTTTTTCCGGCGAGATCGATGCTGGCGAAAATCTTATCCAGCGGCGTGGTGACAGGCGTCAGGCGCAGCGTCCATCGCCCGTCGCCTTTATCGGCGAATTCCACGCGGAAGTTCTCCTCCAGCACGTTACGATCGGCCTGGAACAGCGCGCGCAGCAGATGGTTGAACTGGAACATCTGCGGGTTGTTTTCGGCGGTGACGGTCTGCGGCGGCTGGCCGTTAATCGCCTGCACCATCCGTTTGTCATCCAGCAGCAGTTGCATCGGGAACGGTGAGGTTTGATCCCACAGCAAGCCCTGGTCGCGGGCGATCAACATCCGCCCCTGGGATCGCAGCGGCTGCGGAAGATCCTTTATGGTGCGGGTTTGATCGAAGTGGGCACGCACCACCGGCTGTTCGCTAAATTGTTTTTGCAGGTCATCGAGCGTCAGGGCGCTAACCAACGGACTGATGAACAGTCCCACCAACAGCAGCAATCTCATGGCGTGACCCCCATGCGTTCAAACAGAACTTGCGGGCTGACAAAACACATCTCGCCGCTTTTTTCGTCCACCGCGACCTGGATGGTGTAGCCGGTGGTGGTGCGTTTGCCGCTCTCGGCGGCAAAAATTTCATAGCCAATGCGCAGGCGGTTTTCGAACTCTTCCAGACGCGCGCGGACGCGAATACGCTGCTCGAAGGTGATAACGTCCCGGTACTTCACGCGGGTATCCACCACCGGCCACAGATAGCCGGAGGCTTTCATCTGCCGGTAGCCGTAGTTGAACTGGTTAAGCAGCGCCTCGCGGGCAATTTCGAAGTAGCGGAAATAGTTGCCATGCCAGACGACGCCCATCATATCGACGTCGTGAAAGGGAATGGTTAGCTCTACTTCAGCAGTAAAACGGGGATCGTTAAGCACCCTTTACTCCTTATCTTTGGGCTCCGGCAAACGCCAGAAATCGAAAAAGTTAAACCAGTCGAGCGGCGACTGCAGCGCGTAATATTCCAGCCGTTCGGCGTAGCGATCGATGATATGTTGCAGTGCCTGCTGGCGATTGGCGCGCGGCAGCGGCAGCGGGTCAGCGAACGGCTCACAGTAAATGCGCAGCTTGCCCTGCTGACGCAGAGCGAACATCAAATTGACCGGGCAGCGCAAAATAGCCGCGAGGATAAAGGGCCCCTGCGGGAAGGGGGCCGGTTGCCCCATAAAACGGCTCCAGCAGACGCGCCACTCGCCGCCGCGCTGCGGATTGACCGCAATACGATCGCCGACAATGGCGATCCATTCTCCGCGATCCAGTTTTTCCTGCAGCAGCATGGCGGTCTCCGGACCGATATCGGTGACCGGCAGCAGGTTGAGCCCGGCCTGCGGGGCCATCTCCGCCATAATCTGCTTAAAGCGTTGGGCATTGTCGCTGAACACCAGCGCGTTGATGGTCTTGCTGCCCTGCAGCTGCGCCAGCGCACGGCAGGCTTCAACATCGCCGAGATGTGAGGCCAGCAGTAGTTTGCCGCGCGGATCGTCGATATTGAGCGTCTCTTCGGCTCCTGCGGCAAACACCACATCGCGACCAAACTGCAGTTCGCCGCGCCAGCTGGCGATTTTATCCAGCATCGCGTTGCCAAAGCGCAGGAAGTGACGATAGCTACTGAGTTCGCCCGGCTCCGGCAGCTGACGAGCGGCTAACTGGTCGCGCACGCGGGTAAGCCAGTTTTGTGAAGCGCGGCGCGCGGTGCTGGCCGTTAGCCAGTAGACGCCGACCACCGGGTAGAGCAGCAGCGAAAACGCGTGTCGTCCCAACAGCCGCCACACCAACAGCATCAGGCGCATGCCCCATAAGCCTTTGACCTCCTTCTGGCGCGCCCAGTGCGGCGAAGCGCGGCGAAACAGCAGCGAGGGGATCCGCGGCAACATGCCGAGGAACAGTCGGGTATGCATCAGCGAGATGCGGCAGTTATCTCTGAGGGCATCGAAATGCGACAAACCGTCCGGCGGATAGGTCACGCGGGTCGGGACAAAGTAGCTGGTGTTCCCCTGCCAGTAGAGGCGCACCATCACTTCGGTATCAAAATCCATCCGCTTGCCGAGGGGCACGCGCTTAGCCAGCTGCAGCATCGGCGCCAGCGGATAGACGCGAAAGCCGCACATGCTGTCTTTTAGCTGCAGCGATAGCGTTTCAATCCATACCCAGACGTGGGTGATCCAGCGTCCGTACAGGCGCGAGCGCGGGATTGAGTCGTCGTAAACCGGCTGGCCGGAGATCAGCGCCTCGGGATGCTTCTGCGCCAGCGCCAGCAGCTGCGGAATATCTTCGATGGCGTGCTGTCCATCGGCATCGACCTGCACCGCGTGGCTGAACCCGGCTTGCGCTGCGGCCTGTAATCCGCAGATGACCGCGGCGCCTTTTCCGGCGTTCTGCGGTAAGCGGATCAACGTCAGATCCGGGTTTTCCAGCGCCAGTCGCTCCAGCTCCAGCTGTGTGCGACTGTCGCTGCCGTCGTCCACCACGATACAGGGAAGATCAAACGGCTGCAGGCGCGCCAGCACCCGCGACATCATCGCGCCGTGGTTATAGCACGGGATCACCACGCAGGGGGAGAAGGTTAGCGACATAAGCGAATCTTCCCGCTGCTGGCGGTATGTCGTGTTTCGCCATCGTGGCGCTGATAGCTGAAGGTGATGAGCTGACGCGCTTCCTGCCAGCTAAGAGTGAGCGTCACGATCGCCCCCGGCAGGAGCGGCGACTGGAATTTCACATTGTGAATATCGTGAAAGCGCCAGCCGGGCGCCAGCAAGGTGGTGGCGTAATGCATCGCCCAGTCAATCTGCGCGACGCCTGGCAACAAGGGCTGAACGGCAAAGTGGCCGCGAAACCAGAATAACGCCGGATCCACCGATAAAATGATTTCAACCCGATCGGCTTGTGGCTGACGGCGCTCAATTTCATGGGGCTGCATGAAATAACTCCTGTAACTGCGCGTAGACACGCTTGTTCATACTATTGACGGGGATCTCGTCGATAACCCGCCAGTAGCGGGGAATGGCGACCGGTTCCAGCAGAGGGCGCAGTGCTTTTCGCCAATGAGTCTCCTGGCTTTTTCCCCAGCGCTGGCGGGCATGGTTATCCAGCACCAGCAATACGCCAATACTCTGACGGCTGCCGCGGGTGATGGGTAACACGGCGGCATCAATGATGCCTTCAAGTTCCAGCAGGCGCTGCTCCACTTCGCTCAGCGATATGCGCTTCTCTTCAATTTTGACCACGCGATCCCGACGGCCTGCCAAATGGAAGTGGCCACTCTCGCGAAAATGCAAAATATCCTCGAGCAGCTGGCCGCGGTTATCGGTAATAAGCGGAGAAAAGAGGCGGAACGCATCGCCTTCTGGCTGAAAGCGGATGCCGGGAAACGGTTGCCATGGCGCCTCATCCTGCACGCGCTGGCGGCAGGCGATGACGCCGCTTTCCGTACTGCCGTAAATTTCATCCGGCCAGGTATTGCACCAGCGGGCGGTTTGCACGGCATCCTGCCAAAGCAGCTTGCCGCCTGCGGACACGATCATTTCGATCGGCGGAGGGGTAAGCCGGTGGTCGAGACGTTTAAGGAAGGCCGGACTACTAATAAACAGATAGCGATGCTTCCGGCTTAACGCCGTTAACTGCTCGGTGTACTCCAGCATGTCCGCATGAAGCGGTAAACCCAACGCCATTGGCAAGAACAGTCGAAACGTCAGGCCATACAGATGCTGCGGCGCTACGGATGCCACCACCCGACAGCCTGCCAGACGCCCGGCATAGCAGGCGGATAACAGCGCCGCCTCGCGGTCGAGCGATCCGATCGGTTTGCAAATTCGCTTCGGTTGACCGGTGGAACCGGAGGTGAATAATTCAATGCAAGCCTCTTTGCCTGGCGCGGGAAAATGCATCTGGCCGCTCGTTACCGCCATCGTGGACTCGACAATCACCAGCGCGCCATCCCATGCCAGCGCTTTATCGCTGAGAATGCCGTCAAACAGCGCCTTCTGCTCATTTAACAGCGAAATGCGGCCGTGGCCGGGAAGGACCGGCGTTTTGCCGGCATGCAGGGTTGCCAGCAGAGCGACGATAAACAAGTAGCTATTTTCAATGCACAACGCCCAGCGCATGGCTGGCTGCTGACGCAAGTGCGTGAGCAGGTGGGCGACATCATGGCGCAGATGTGCAAGCGTCCAGAGGTGCGTGTCCTGCCAGGCGATCGGCGTTTCCGGCGAACGCGCGGCGCTGAGCCACTGGTCCAACGGGAGAGGCTGCTTCATGGTTTATCTCGTTTTATCACCCGCTGGCGCACCAGCCACTCGCCGGCCATGAGCGTGCCCATCAGCAGATAGGAAATCATGCCGTTCCACGCCGTCCACAGGGACAGATCGCCATACAGCGCGGTAAAAAGCGCAATGCCACCGTTAATGATGAAAAAGGCGCACCAGATTTGGGTGACGCGCCGGGTATAGCGTACAGCCCGCTCCGGAAGATCCGGTTCACGCAGTCGCGCCAGACGCTCGATTATCGGCAT
Source organism: Klebsiella sp. GG_Kp146 (assembly GCF_040061975.1). Lineage (NCBI taxonomy): Bacteria > Pseudomonadati > Pseudomonadota > Gammaproteobacteria > Enterobacterales > Enterobacteriaceae > Klebsiella > Klebsiella sp. GG_Kp146. The sequence continues at coordinate 126,696 of NZ_JBEAHA010000008.1, read as the reverse complement.
CGTGGACCATAGCGAACCGCCAAACACCGCCAGCATCACGCTGTTCACCACCACCGGGTAAAATAGCAGTAACTGATGGGTTTTCAGCAGGTAGCTGGCAATACACAGCGTCATGCCGGCCACCGCCACAATCTGAGTGACCACGCTCAGCGCTCCCGCCCGTCGCCGGGTCTGACGAAAGCGTAAAAACAACATCAGCGCCATGAGCGGTAACAACCCTTGCAGGCTGTTATGCGCGAGGCCGAACCAGATTATAAACGGCCAGGCCAGCAGCAATATGCCCGTCAGCAATGGCACAACTGGCAGTGAGCGAATGCCCGACACGGTGAATTATTCTTCTTTGAACAGGCGTTCTACCGCATCGACCACATCCTGCACGGTGCGGACAGTTTTGAACTCTTCTGGCTTGATTTTCTTGCCAATTTTCTTTTGCAGATGGACGATCATGTCGATGGCGTCAATACTGTCCAGTTCGAGATCTTCGTACAGACGGGCCTCAGGCGTAATATCCTGCGGATCGATTTCAAACACGTTCACCAGCAGCGCGGAGATTTCTTCGTAAATGGCTTGTTGTTCATTCATAACCACTCTCCTCAGGCGCGCTGTGCTTGAATAAATGCCGCCAGCGTGGCGACAGAGTAGAAATGCTGACGCATCTCTTCACTTTCAGCCGACAGCACCACGCCGTACTGATTTTTCACCGCCAGACCCAGCTCCAGCGCATCAATTGAGTCCAGGCCCAGACCATCGCCAAACAGCGCGGCGTCGGTGTCGATATCATCAGCGGACAGCTCGTCCAGGTTCAATGTACTGATGATCAGATTTTTAATTTCAAGATAGAGCGCTTGCATCATTCATTCCTGTTTCAGGGAGAGTGCCTGTTTCTAATTTAAGCAAAATATGACGGTTCAACTGTCTTGCGGCCAGCGCCGGTTCTTGTTTATTGGCATCATAAAACTGATGTATTGGCAGCCGTTCTCCAACCTCGACGGTAAACTGCGGCTTAGTTGGCGGCGCGTCGTACCATTTGCTTTGTTTACCCAGCATATGCTCGGTACAGCGGATGACGACAATGCGTAAATCGCTGCCACAGCGTACCGCGATATTAGCCGCCCCCCGCTGTAGCTGCATTTTTTTCCCCGGCACGGTGCGCGTGCCTTCAGGGAAAATCAAAATCGTATCGCCTTGCTGTAAACGCTGCCGGCTTGCCGGCAGCAGGGCATCGGCCTGATCGTTAATCAGATAATCGGCGGCGCGGATCACGCCGCTGACGAATGGATTTTTCAGCAGCGCGCTTTTTACCATGCAGTCGGTCTCCGGCATCACCGAGGCCAGCATTACGTAGTCAATAAGGCTGGGGTGATTGGCGACCACCAGGCAACCGCGCTCCGCGCGCAAAATATCGCGGCCATCGATACGGTAATCGAGAACGCCGACGCTTTTCACCACGCTGAGGAATACGCGAAAGCTAACGGAAATGCTGCGCCGCGCGATACGGCGTCGGCGGGTTTTATTACGTACCAAAACCAGCAGCAGATTAAACCAGATGAGCGAGAGTAGCAGGCCGCCAATGCCAAACAGTGCGAAGCAGAAACCGGTCATCGCTGCGCGCCAGAGCCGATTAAGCCGGTGGAAAAACGGCTTCATGCGCGGCTCCATTGCCATTGCACGCGATCGCCGGGAAGCGTGAACGTGCGGGCATTCTGCAAATAGTACTGCAAGAACAGTAAACTTTGCGGTAATGGACTTTCAGCAACGGCTGCATGAGGCTGGGCGTGGCATTGCCACTGGCGACCGGGCTCAATCACCCAGGCTGCCGCATAGGGCCAGGTGGTGATACCTGGCGGCAACTGAGCGTGGTAAAACTCAGGGAGAAAACCGTCGAAATCAACCATCAACACGCGCTGATAACCCGCCTGTAGCAGGCCCATCACTTCGTATAATCCCTGCTGAAACGTATCGCGCCCGGCAGAAAGGGATGACGACATAATCGCTTTTTTTGCAGCAATCGTCAGATTACCCACGGCGGAATTATGCACCGATAAGGCGAAATCGGTCGGCGAGATCGCTTGCTCCATAGCCAGCGCATGGAGGATCCGATAGTTGCGCTCCAGTTCGCCGTGACGGCTGGTATAAAGAACGGCATCGATTTCATGGCGACGGAGCATAGCCAGACCGCATTCCACAGCCAGCTTACTTCCCGAGCTGAGCCGGCGTGCGGTCATCATCGGCAATTCGCTGAGTTTGGGTGGCGCCGCGGCGGGATCGATGGCGTGCAAATGCTGTGACCACCGTTGCCATTGCTCGGGGCCACTGACGCCAGGCGCGAAGGCCTGCCAATCAACAATGTTAAATGAAAATGTCATCCACTCGCATCCGCGATCAATCAATTATTCTTGTGGCATATCAACAAGGTATGCCCAACGCCTAAATTATCGTGACGCTGTTCTACTTCGAACCCCGCCATTTCAAGATAGCGATAAAACTTCTCTACGCTGTAGAAACGGCTGTTGCCGTTGGCCATACAGGTAAAATAGAGTGAAGACGCATTCAGACTAAATGATGCTGCTTCAAATTTCTGCGCATCCCAGAACAATTCCAGAATGTACAGGCGGGCGCCAGGTTTCATGACCTGTGCCACGTTACTGAGTATGGTGATGATTTGTTCTGGCGAGAAACAGTCCAGGAACTGACTCATCCACCAGATATCCGCTTCTCCGGGTAGGGGGGCGTCACTCAGCATATCCACAGCATGAAAATCGATGCGATGGGCAAGGCCAGCATTTTCTATATTTTCCCGTGCCAGTGCAATTTGTTGCGGTAAATCTAATAACGTGACCGCGATATTTTCATCGTACTGGCAACAGCGTAGCGCCCATTTCCCGGTATTACCGCCTACATCGTACAGCCTTGCGGGCTGGCTGGCGAATACATAGGGCAGCGCTGCAGTGAAGGCGCCATCGGAATAGTAATGGTCGAAGGCAAACCAGCTTTTGCGCGCCGCGGGTGGTAGCTGTGACAAGGCAGGGTAAATCGTTGGCCACTCACCAAAAACTTTTAATCCTGACGGCTTTCCCTCCTGGAGCGCATTTTCCAGAAAGAATAATCCTTGATAACAAACGTCTTGAGTAAAATCCATATTTACTCGCGTCATCGGATCATGAAGTAAGAAATGTCCTATTTTAGAGAGGTGGTAGCGTTCCTCTTTATAGGTCAGGATACGACCGCTTAATCCCATATCGAGCAAAACGCTAACGGCATATTCTTTTCCGTCGAAAATTTCACTGATGGCTGCAAACGTTGCACCGCGTTTACCTTGTTGGTCCAGATAACCCAGAATACCTGAGTTGCGTAGACATAATGCGGTTTGAAAGAGCATGGGGGCAAAAGCAATACGCTGCGCTTCAGTAATGGCATCAAGTGCGCTGAGAGAATCCTTTTGGTACACGTTCGGTACAACCTTATTACAAATAATCGGCGAAACGGGTCAGTAGTGACCCGTATGTATATTTATTGTTGCAGAGCGGTGTTTGCTGCCAGCGTAACCTGAATATCTTTATCGAGGTTGTGTACCCAGCGGTTATAGTTTCTATGAATTTTTCCATTGGCGGCCATGAGATTAATGCTACTCACATAGACAATAGAATAACTTGTTGCGGAGTAGTTAATTTTAATATCCGCGACATGGTCGCGATTTTGCAATTTACCTTTTATGACGCCAGGGCCCGCGTCAGACATAATCCATTGGCGCTGAGCACCTGCTTTGATAATGGCATCCTTGACCTGCGCTTCCGTATGGCCGGCGCTCACTATCGCATTGACCTGTTCAATAGGGGCTGTCCGTGCGCAACCGGCGAGCGCACCGACAACCGTAGCGGCAATCATCCAGTGAATAATTTTTTTCATGAATACTCCATGTCAATATATTGGCTACTGGCATTAACTTATGCCACGTAAGAAACTTTTATATAGGCTGATATGCTGTGGTTGTTCTGTCAGGCAATATGTTCATCTGTATTAAAACGGGCCGGAGGGGGAAATATGATGTTATTAAAATATTAACATCATGATAAACAATGAGACGCTATCAGAGCCGTGAGGAAGTATAAGTAATTTAACCCTGCTCAGGCAATAGCGATAATTATTAATGTGTATATATCCTTCCATTAAGGAAAGTCGAATAATCGTCGCGGCAATTTATGCTGATGAGCGCGGCGATGGCGCCGCTGAGGTTATTGCCATCGGAAGGCTGCTTTTCAACAGAAGTCGTGGTAATAGTGGCTCTGTATAGTACAAATCTGGTGGAACCTGATGCCCGAACCCGTCGCCGAACCGGCGCTCAATGGACTGCGCCTCAATCTGCGGATTGTCTCCGTGGTTATTTTTAACTTTGCCAGCTACCTCACCATCGGCTTGCCGCTGGCGGTACTTCCTGGCTATGTGCATGATGTAATGGGCTTTAGCGCTTTCTGGGCCGGCCTGGTGATTAGTCTGCAATATTTCGCCACGCTGCTCAGCCGCCCGCACGCCGGGCGCTACGCTGACCTGCTGGGGCCCAAAAAGATTGTCGTCTTCGGCCTCTGCGGCTGCTTTTTAAGCGGTCTGAGCTATCTGCTGGCCGCCTGGAGCAGCGGCTGGCCGCTGGTTAGCCTGCTGCTGCTATGCCTCGGGCGAGTCATTCTCGGCATCGGCCAGAGCTTTGCCGGCACCGGCTCGACGCTGTGGGGCGTCGGCGTTGTTGGGTCGCTGCATATCGGGCGGGTCATCTCATGGAACGGCATTGTGACCTACGGGGCGATGGCGATGGGCGCCCCGCTCGGCGTGCTGTGCTATTCGCAAATTGGCCTCAGCGGCCTGGCCGGGGTCATTATGGCGGTTGCGCTGGTGGCTATCCTCTGCGCGCTGCCCCGCGCAGCGGTGAAGGCGGCGAAAGGCAAAGCAATGTCGTTTCGCGCGGTGCTCGGGCGGGTGTGGCCCTACGGCATGGCGCTGGCCCTGGCCTCCGCCGGTTTCGGGGTTATCGCCACCTTTATCACGCTGTTTTATGACGCCAAAGGCTGGGACGGGGCGGCCTTCGCCCTGACGCTGTTCAGCTGCGCGTTCGTTGGCGCGCGGCTGCTGTTTCCCAACGCCATTAACCGCCTCGGCGGGCTGAACGTGGCGATGCTCTGCTTTATCGTGGAGATCATCGGCCTGCTGCTGGTCGGCTTTGCCGATACGCCGCTGCTGGCGAAAATCGGCACCTTTCTTACCGGGGCCGGGTTCTCACTGGTCTTTCCGGCGCTGGGCGTGGTGGCGGTGAAAGCGGTGCCGCAGCATAACCAGGGGTCGGCGCTGGCCACCTATACCGTGTTTATGGATTTGTCGTTAGGCGTCACCGGGCCGCTGGCCGGCTTGCTGATGGCGTGGACCGGGATCCCGGTGATATATCTGGCGGCGGCAGGTCTGGTGATGGCGGCGCTGCTGCTGGGCTGGCGGTTAAAAAAACGGCCCCCGGTCAGCGAACCGGAGGCCGTCGCACCAGGCCAGTAATTACTGGATGGTGAGGGTGCTGATGATGCTTTCCGCTTCGGTCTGCGCCTGCTGCTGGTTGTCCGCCGGCAGGGTGACCTGCAGGGTCAGCAGTTTGTCATCCACTTTGCCGAGGAGCACGGAAGACCAGGCGGTCTGCCCCTTGGCGGAGATGATGCTGTCCAGCTGCTGCAGGGTGTGACCTTTGATCTCCAGCGATTTATTGCTCACCACCTGCAGCTGCGGGTCGCGGCTACGCTGCTGATCTTCCAGACGTTTCGCCAGCACCGCCAGGTCTTCATTGGTGCTGTCGCCGACGATGACGATGACTGCTTTCTGGCCGGTGGCGTCAGAATAGACGTGCATGTTGTTCGCCTGAGTGCCCAGTTTGCCGCTCTGGTCGGCCATGCCCGCAGGCAGGGTGAAGCTCAGTTTGCCATCCAGCAGGCTGATCGCCTGGCCGCTGGTGTTGCTCTCCGCTGCTGCCCCAACGGTTGGCGCTTTTGAATCGCTGTTATCGCAGGCGGCAAGCCCCATCACCAGCAGGCCAATACCGACATATTTAACCAAATTGCGCATTGACATCTTCCTTTCGATAAACGGCCACTAATGGCTCATCCGGCTATCTTAACACATCAGCCCGCGAGTACCTTTAACTCGGCTGCAATGCCGACAAATCAGATTTATCCGCCAGCCTTTTCAACAGCATATTTAACAGTACGCCGTACATCGGCAGGAAGAAAATGATGCTGATAAGCACTTTAAAGCTGTAGTCGACGAGGGCGATTTCCCCCCAGTGGGCGGCCATAAACGGATCCGGGCTGCGCCAGAAGGCGATGAAGAAGAACGCCACGGTATCGCTGATGTTGCCGAACAGCGTCGAGGCGGTGGGGGCCAGCCACCAGCGGCGGCTCTGCCGCAGGCGGTTGAAGACGTGGACGTCGAGGATCTGCCCTAGCGCATAGGCCATAAAGCTGGCGATGGCGATACGCGCGACGAAGAGATTAAAGGTGCCCAGCGCCGCGAAACCCTGCCACTCGCCCATGTAAAACAGGGCGGAGATGGCGTAGGAGATGACCAGCGCCGGGACCATCACCGCAAAAATAATGCGTCGCGCCAGCGGTGCGCCAAAAATTCGCACCGTCAGATCGGTGGCGAGGAAGATAAACGGAAAACTGAACGCCCCCCAGGTGGTATGGAAACCAAAGATGGAGATCGGTAGCTGAACCAGATAGTTGCTGGAGGTGATCACCAGCAGATGAAATAGCGAAAGCCAGACGAGCGCTTTTTTGCGCTGTACGGTAGTAAACGGATTCATATTGTGACCTTTTTATGCCCGTCATGCTTCAGGTAAATGAGCAATCGGCAGCGGAACGTTGGGGTGAGGGAACCCAATGAAAAACGGCTGCATGATACTGCGTTGCCGGCGTAATGCAATGGTTGTTTTTCGCGCAAACGTTAACCTGGCTTGCGTACTGGCGAACTGGGGGTAAACTAGGGCCGTTTTGTTGATGTGAGACTAAAATGAGCGAACTTTTCTCCACTCCAGACCACACTCTGGATGCCCTGGGACTGCGCTGCCCGGAGCCGGTCATGATGGTGCGTAAAACCGTGCGGACAATGCCCGTCGGCGAGACGCTGCTGATTATTGCTGACGATCCGGCCACCACCCGCGATATCCCGGGATTCTGCCGCTTTATGGAGCATGAGCTGGTGGCCCAGGAAACCGAAGCTCTGCCGTACCGCTACCTGATCCGCAAAAGCCACTGAGCCTCTCCCGGATAGCGGCGCGTAGCGCCTTATCCGGGCTACCCGACGGTCTGGAACCGTAGCCCTGCTAAGCGTAGCGCGAGCAGGGAAGCCGGTATCTATGCTACAACTTCTTACGCAATAACCGCAGCGCGTTAGCCGTTACCAGTACGGTGGCGCCGGTATCCGCCAGCACCGCCAGCCACAGGCCGGTCAGGCCGAGCAGGGTGGTGACAAGGAAAATCCCCTTCAGCCCTAAGGCAATCGCGATGTTCTGGCGAATATTCGCGTGGGTCGCCCGCGCCAGGGAGATCATCTGCGCCAGGCCGGTCAGACGGTTGTGGGTCAGCGCGGCGTCGGCGGTCTCCAGCGCCACGTCGGTGCCGCTGCCCATGGCGATGCCGATGGTCGCCGCCTTCATCGCCGGGGCGTCGTTGATGCCGTCCCCGACCATCGCCAGCGGCGCATCGGCATTCAGCGCCATCACCGCTTCGACTTTGTCCGCCGGCAGCAGGCCGGCGCGGAATTCCAGACCCAGTTCGCTGGCGATGGCCGCCGCGGCGCGCGGGTTATCCCCGGTAAGGATCACCCCCTGCACCCCCAGCTGGTGTAAGGCATCCACTGCCTGACGCGCGTCGTCGCGCAGGGTGTCGCGCAGCGCCAGGATGCCGAGAAGCGTCTCGCCGCGCATGACCAGCACCACCGTTTGACCGGCGCTCTCCAGCTGCTGGATCTGCGCCTCATGCTCTGACGGGGCGGCTTTGCTGGCCGCGCAGATCACGATACGGCTGCCGTTGACCTCGGCTTCGATACCGGAGCCGGCCAGCGCCCGCTGGCCGCTGGCCTGCGGAATACTCAACTGACGCCGCTGCGCTTCGCGGACGATAGCCTGCGCCAGCGGATGGCTGGAGCCTTGCTCAACCGCCGCCGCCAGCGCCAGCAGCGTGTTATCGTCATTCTCAGCCGTGGCGATGACCGAGGTCACCTGCGGCTGGCCGACGGTCAGGGTGCCGGTTTTGTCGAACGCCACCTGGCGCACCTGGCCCAGTTGTTCCAGGGCCGCGCCGCCTTTAATTAACGCTCCGCGTCGAGCGGCGACCGCCAGGCCGGAAGTGATGGCTGCCGGGGTGGAGATGACCAGCGCGCACGGGCAGCCGATCAGCAGCAGCGTCAGCCCTTTATAAATCCACGGCAGCCAGGCGCTGGCGAAGAGCAGGGGCGGGACAATGGCGACCAACAGGGCCACCACCATAATGGCCGGAGTGTAGATCCGGCTGAAGCGATCGATAAAACGCTCGATCGGCGCCCGACGCTCCTCCGCCTCTTCAATCAGCTTCAGGATGCGGTCGATGGCGCTGTCGCCCGGTTCGGAGATTACGGTCAGCTGCACCAGGCGGTCGACGCTGGTGGCGCCCGCCGCTACGCGTTCTCCGGCCTGGCGCTCCACCGGCACCGACTCGCCGGTCAGAGCGCTTTCATCAAAGCTGGCAAATGGCGACAGCAGCTGACCATCCGCCGGCAGACGCCCACCGGCGGCCACTTCGATCACATCCCCGGGGCGCAGATCGCGCTGGGCGACGGTTTCCCGCACGCCGTTGCGCAGGCGAATGGCGGTGTCGGGCTTCAGCGCCATCAGCGCGCTCACCCCCTGTCGCGCGCGGCTGGCGGCCCAGCCTTCGAGACGCTCGCCGATCAGGAACAGCAGCAGGACCATCGCCGCCTCTGCGGTGGCGCCGATAAACAGCGCCCCGATGGCGGCGACGCTCATCAGCGTTTCAATGGCGAACCAGCTCCCGCTCTTGATCAGGCGCAGCGCCTGGCGGGCAACCGGCCACAGGCCGACCAGGGTGGTGGCAATAAAGGCTAACTGACCGGCAGGGTGGTTGGCCTGCTCCAGCCCCCAGCTCAGGGCCATCATCATGATCAGCGTCAGCAACGGTAAATTGTCGCGCAGTCGCGAGCCTTGAGTTTTCTCTGACGCGGGGGCATCGGCATCGCGCAGCGCATAGCCTGCCTGACGTACCGCCTGCTCAACCTGAGCCCGAACGTCGCCCTCGGCGTTAACCAATAATTTTTCAGTGGCGAACAGCACCTGAACCTGACTGACGCCGGGCACCTGACGAACCGCCGTTTCCACCTTGCGGGCGCAGGCGGCGCAGTCCATGCCTGCAACCTGCCAGCTGTAGCGGGCGTCGCTGAGCGCTTCGGCGGCAGGCGCGCTCTCTGCGGCGCAGGCGTGGTCTGCGCAGCAGCTTTCCGCCGGGGCGGGCGCTGGCCGCATGGTGAATGACGAGAATTGTGGGACTTTTTTATCCTGCGCGTCTGGAGTCGACATGGCACCCTCCGGTAAATGATAATTTTCTCATTAGCCGTAGGATACACTCTGGAGTCGACTCCAGAGTCAAGGACTAAATTACAGGTACAGCGCGCGCACGATGAGGAAGTGGCCGGCAAAGTAAAACGCGGCGGCAATGGCGTTATCGGCGCGGAAACGGCGGCGATAGTGGCTCACCAGCCACACGGCATTGCTCAGCAGCAGCAGAGCGGCGCCGGCGAATCCGGACAGCGCGGTGTTGGTAGGGCGGGCAAACCACAGCTCACCGGCCAGCCAGACCATCACCAGCGTCATGCCGATAAAGGTCAGCACCGGCATTTTCATCTCTTCCAGCCGGCTCCAGATCACCGCCATCAGCAGGGCGCCGAATACCAGCAGCACCAGCGGCAGCGGCCAGAAGAATGACAGCGTCAGCTGGCTGGCGAACCAGATGGTATACAGCAGATGCGACAGGAAGAAGGCGCCCACCGCGTACATCACCCGCTGGCGCGGCAGCAGAGTCAGGGCGTCGCCGAGCAGGGAGGCGCACAGGCCGGCCAGCACCAGGTAGCTGATGGCATTGAACATCGGCGCCTGCCAGGCCAGCAACAGCAACAGAATCAGGGTGACAGGTTTAAATACCCAGCGTCGCCAGGCCGGCCCGCGATAGGATGCATCGACATAAAGCCATGCGGAGAAACAGACAGCAATAAATGACCAAAGCATAGTAAGTCCCTGTATCTGTTATCATAAGGAAAGTTACGGATGCGTGAAGCTACCACTCAGTGTAGTGGTTTGGCGCAGCAGATGACAATGTTATTCCAGTCGCAGTATGCTGATTCCTGATATTTTTTATGGGTAACCTTAATGAGTAAAATGCCGCTCTTTTTTGTTCTGGTCGTCGCGGTGATTGTGGTGGCGGCTTCGTTTCGCTATGTGCAGCAGCGCCGCGAAAAACTGGCGAACGACGCCGCGCCGGTGTTGCAAAAGCGGGTGATCGTCAGCAATAAGCGGGAAAAAGTGATTAACGATCGGCGTTCGCGGCAGCAGACGGTGACGCCTGCGGGCAGCGAGATGCGCTATGAAGCGAGCTTCCGCCCTGAGAACGGCGGGCTGGAGGTGGTGTTTCGCCTTGACGCGCCGCAGTATCATGCGCTGAGCGTCGGCGATCGCGGGATGTTGAGTTATAAGGGCACAGCGTTCGTGGCGTTCACGCCCGATGCCTGAGCCCTTGTCAGGACTATTTCTTCAGCGTCGCCTTCAGTTTTTTCTGCCAGGCGACGAGCTCAAACACGCCGAAGATAAAAATGCGGATTTGCTCAAAGCGGCCCAGCGGCGGGGCATCCTTCGGCTGCGTCGCCTTGAGCAGCGTCAGCTGCAGACCGTGCATCAGGATCATAAAAATCAGCGCGACGTTGACGAAGATATTCAGCGGCTTCGGGAAGGGCTGAAACAGATTCAATAACAGAAAGGCCCAGACGCACAGCATCAGCAGGCGGCCTAAATTAATCAGCATGGTTCTCTCCTTGGGCCTCACGTTGGTAAAGACGATACGCGACCTGTCCGGCCACTTTTTCACGATACAGATGCCAGTTCGCCGGTACCGGCGGTAAACCGTTTTCGACTTCGCTTTCGACGTACACCAGGGCCTCGTCGGCCAGCCAGCCCTGCGTTTCCAGCAGGCGCAGCGTCTCCTCCAGCAGCCCCTGACGGAACGGCGGGTCGACAAACACAATCTGATGCGGCGTGCCCGGTTGGCTCAGGAAGCTGAGGGTGTTAGTCGCGATCACCTTGCCGCGATCCGCTTTCAGGGTGGCCAGGTTTTTTTGCAACTGCTGAGCGACGCCGCGCTCCATCTCCAGTAGCGTGGTGCTGGCCGCATAGCGGGACAGCGCCTCAAGCCCCAGCGCGCCGCTGCCGGCAAAGCAGTCGAGGCAGTGCGCGTCAACGATGGACGGCGCCAGCCAGTTAAAAAGGGTTTCGCGAACCCGGTCGGTGGTCGGCCGCAGGCCCGGGCTCTCCGGCACCGGTAATTTACGGCCGCGCCATTGCCCGCCGATGATGCGGATCTGGCCGCTGCCCGCGTGGTTTGGTTTTTTCATCTCTCTGCTCAAGTCTCAACTTCCGGCCTGCTATTCTAGCGATCGACGGCGGTTGACGAAACCTTAATCCGGGGGCGGTGCTGCGAGTTAAGTTAAGTGATAGACTATCCAACTAATTTCATCATTTTTTCAGCTTCTGATGAAGCTGCGCCATGAATAAACAGCGAGGAGTGTGGTCGCAAATGGCAAAAGAGAAAAAACGTGGCTTCTTTTCCTGGCTGGGCTTTGGACAGAAAGAGCAGGCACAGGAAACCGAGACTGAACAAAAAGTAGAAGAACAACAAGCGGTTGCCCAGGAGACGCCGGCGGCGGAAACCCCTGCTGAGCCGAGCGCGCCGAAAGCGGACCCGGAGGCGTTTGCCGAAGAGGTCGTCGAGGTCACCGGGACGGTGGTCGAAAGCGAAAAGGCCCACCTCGCGGAGCCTGCCAGCGCGCCGGAAGAAGAGGCGGCGCCAGCGCCTGCTTTGGTTGAAGAGGCGCCGGTCGTCGCGCCGGAGCCTGCGGTCAGCGAACCGCTGAAGGCGGAGGAACAGCCGGCAGCGGTTGAGTCGCTGGTGGAGGACGTTATCGCCGAACCGGTGGCGGCGGAGGCCGTGGCTGAGCAGCCTGTAGAGGATGTCGTGGCCCAACCTCAGGAGACGGAAGCGCCGGAAGAGGACGCGCCGTTAAGCGATGAAGAGCTGGAAGCGCAGGCGCTGGCGGCCGAGGCGGCGGAAGAGGCGGCGGTGGTAGTGCCGGCGCCAGAGGAAGAGGCGCCGGTGGAAGCGCTGGTCCAGGAGCAGGAAAAACCGACGAAAGAAGGCTTTTTCGCCCGCCTTAAGCGTAGCCTGCTGAAAACCAAACAAAATCTCGGTTCCGGATTTATCAGCCTGTTCCGCGGTAAGAAGATCGATGACGATCTGTTTGAAGAGCTGGAAGAGCAACTGCTGATCGCCGACGTCGGGGTGGAAACCACCCGCAAGATCATTACTCATCTCACCGAGGGTGCCAGCCGTAAGCAACTGCGCGATGCGGAAGCGCTGTACGGTCTGCTGAAAGAAGAGATGGGCGATATCCTCGCCAAAGTGGATGAGCCGCTGAATGTTGAAGGCAAAACGCCATTTGTTATTCTGATGGTCGGCGTGAACGGGGTGGGGAAAACCACCACCATCGGCAAGCTGGCGCGTCAGTTTGAGCAGCAGGGCAAATCGGTGATGCTGGCGGCGGGGGATACCTTCCGTGCGGCGGCGGTGGAACAGCTGCAGGTCTGGGGCCAGCGTAACAATATCCCGGTGATCGCCCAGCACACCGGCGCCGATTCCGCCTCGGTGATTTTCGACGCCATTCAGGCGGCGAAGGCGCGCCATGTTGATGTGCTGATTGCCGATACCGCCGGGCGTCTGCAGAATAAATCGCACCTGATGGAAGAGCTGAAGAAGATCGTCCGGGTGATGAAAAAGCTGGACGTCGACGCGCCGCATGAGGTGATGTTAACCATCGACGCCAGCACCGGGCAGAATGCCATTAGCCAGGCCAAACTGTTCCATGAAGCGGTAGGTTTGACCGGGATCACCCTGACCAAGCTGGATGGCACCGCCAAAGGCGGCGTGATCTTCTCGGTGGCCGACCAGTTCGGCATTCCGATTCGCTATATTGGCGTCGGCGAGCGTATTGAGGATCTGCGTCCGTTTAATGCGGGCGACTTTATTGAGGCACTTTTTGCCCGAGAGGATTAAGAATGATTCGCTTTGAACAAGTCAGCAAAGCCTATCTCGGTGGGAGACAAGCGCTGCAGGGGGTGAACTTCCACCTGCAGCCGGGCGAGATGGCGTTTCTGACCGGCCACTCCGGCGCAGGGAAAAGTACCCTGCTGAAGCTTATCTGTGGTATCGAACGGCCCAGCGCCGGGAAAATCTTCTTCAGCGGTCATGAAATCAGCCGCCTGAAGAGCCGTGAGGTGCCGTTCCTGCGCCGCCAGATCGGCATGATTTTCCAGGACCACCATTTGCTGATGGATCGTACCGTGTATGACAACGTGGCGATCCCGCTGATTATCGCCGGCGCCAGCGGCGATGACATTCGTCGCCGGGTCTCGGCGGCGCTGGATAAGGTCGGGCTGCTGGACAAAGCGAAGAATTTTCCGATTCAGCTCTCCGGCGGCGAGCAGCAGCGCGTGGGGATCGCTCGCGCGGTGGTCAACAAGCCGGCGGTGCTGCTGGCGGATGAACCGACCGGTAACCTCGACGAGGCGCTCTCGGAGGGGATTTTACGTCTGTTTGAAGAGTTTAACCGCGTCGGGGTGACGGTACTGATGGCCACGCACGATCTGGGGCTTATCTCCAGCCGTCCGTACCGCGTGCTGACGCTCAGCGACGGCCATCTGCATGGAGGCATTCGGGGTGAATAAGCGCGACGCAATGAACCAAATCCGCCAGTTCGGCAGCAAGTTCGATCGCCTGCGCAACGCGGCGGGCGGCGGCGGCGGCGGGCGCAATGCGCCAAAACGGCCGAAAGCGGCGCCTAACCCGGCCTCGCGTAAGAGCAACGTGTTCAACGAGCAGGTGCGCTACGCCTGGCACGGCGCGCTCCAGGATTTAAAAAGCACGCCGCTGGCGACCTTCCTGACGGTGATGGTTATCGCCATCTCGTTGACCCTGCCAAGCGTCTGCTACATGGTCTACAAAAACGTCAGCAGCGCGGCGTCACAGTACTATCCCTCGCCGCAGATCACCGTGTATCTGGAAAAAACGCTGGATGACGATGCCGCGGCGCGGGTGGTCGGCCAGCTGCAGGCGGAGCAGGGCGTCGACAAGGTGAACTATTTGTCACGTGACGAGGCATTGGGTGAATTCCGTAACTGGTCCGGCTTTGGCGGCGCCCTGGATATGCTGGAAGAGAACCCGCTGCCGGCGGTCGCCATCGTGGTGCCGAAGCTGGATTTCCAGAGCACGGAAGCGCTGAACACCCTGCGCGATCGGGTATCGCGGATCCAGGGGGTCGATGAAGTACGGATGGACGACAGCTGGTTTGCCCGCCTCTCCTCGCTCACCGGGCTGGTGGGCCGCGTGTCGGCGATGATCGGCGTGCTGATGGTGGCGGCGGTGTTCCTGGTGATCGGCAACAGCGTGCGCCTGAGCATCTTCGCCCGCCGCGATACCATTAACGTGCAGAAACTGATCGGCGCCACCGACGGCTTTATCCTGCGTCCATTCCTCTACGGCGGGGCGATGCTGGGCTTCTCCGGCGCGTTTTTATCGCTGATCCTGTCGGAGATTCTGGTAATGCGCCTCTCGTCGGCAGTGACCGAGGTGGCGAAGGTGTTCGGCACCCAGTTTGAGCTGAGCGGCTTAGGCTTTGACGAGTGTCTGCTGATGCTGATCGTCTGCTCGATGATCGGGTGGGTGGCCGCCTGGCTGGCGACAGTGCAACATTTACGTCACTTTACTCCCGATTAAAAAAAGCGTGATATAATCTTTCCCTGCTGCAATGAGTTCCTGTTCGCAGGGAAAGATACCGCAAGCTTGTTCTCCTTTTCCTGCCCTCACTTTTTCATCGTGGTGTCACATTTTGTGCGTAATTTATTCACACCGTTGCAGGGAACTTGTGGATAAAATCACTGTCTGATACTAATGTGAGTGATATTCTCGTTGCTCATGAATGCTGGCATGCTTGTTGCCTGATGGGGACAAGACCACGTCAGAAGATATCGATTGAGAGGATTTGAATGACCAAAGAAATGCAAACTTTAGCTTTAGCCCCCGTTGGTAACCTGGAATCGTACATCCGGGCCGCTAACACTTGGCCGATGCTGTCGGCTGATGAAGAGCGGGAGCTTGCTGAAAAGCTGCATTACCAGGGCGATCTGGAAGCAGCGAAAAAGCTGATTCTGTCTCACCTGCGCTTTGTTGTTCACATTGCTCGTAACTACTCGGGCTATGGCCTGCCGCAGGCGGATCTGATCCAGGAAGGCAATATCGGCCTGATGAAAGCCGTGCGTCGCTTCAACCCGGAAGTGGGTGTGCGCCTGGTCTCCTTCGCCGTGCACTGGATTAAAGCCGAAATTCACGAATACGTGCTGCGCAACTGGCGTATCGTGAAGGTCGCTACCACCAAAGCACAGCGTAAGCTGTTCTTTAACCTGCGTAAAACCAAACAGCGTCTGGGTTGGTTCAACCAGGATGAAGTGGAAATGGTGGCCCGTGAGCTGGGCGTGTCGAGCAAAGACGTCCGCGAGATGGAATCCCGTATGGCGGCCCAGGACATGACGTTCGACATGTCGTCGGACGATGAATCCGACAGCCAGCCGATGGCGCCGGTCCTTTATCTGCAGGACAAAACGTCAAACTTTGCCGACGGCATTGAAGACGACAACTGGGAAGAGCAGGCGGCGAATAAGCTGACTGACGCGATGCAGGGCCTGGACGAGCGTAGCCAGGATATCATCCGCGCCCGCTGGCTGGACGAAGACAACAAGTCCACGCTGCAGGAGCTGGCTGACCGCTACGGCGTCTCCGCAGAGCGCGTGCGTCAGCTGGAAAAGAACGCCATGAAAAAACTGCGTGCCGCGATCGAAGCCTGATACGCCACCCCTGCCTGACGCCAGGCACCCCGATAACGCCCCGCCTCAGGTTGGGGCGTTTTGTTTTTCTGCGCCATCCATGGGCAGCAGCACCTCTGGACAGTGCGTCCGCAGGCACCCTATCAGCACGCTGAACGCCGGCGCCATCTGCTCCTCGGGCTGGCTGGCAAATCCCATCAATAATCCTTTCTTACGCGCCGCCGTCAGGTAGTAGCGCGAGAGCGGCCGCACCAGAATGTGGCGCGCATTGGCCTCGCGGGCGATCGCCACATCGTCCGCCTCCTCCGGTAAATTGAGGATCAAATGCAGTCCGGCATTATCGCTGAAGTCCGACAGGGCGTCGGGCATACAGTGCCGCTGAATCAGCTCGGTTAAAAAGGCGCGACGACGGCTGTAGAGCAGCCGCATGCGGCGGATATGCGCCGAGTAGTGACCAGCGGTAATAAACTCCGCCAGCGCCATCTGGATCAGCGAATGGCCGCCGCGATAAAGCTCGGCGTGGGCGTGCTTCAGATCGCTGACCAGCGGGCGGGGGATCACCACATAGCCCAGGCGCAGGCCGGGATAGAGCGTCTTGCTGAAGGTGCCGATATAGACCACCGGCGCATCGGCCACCAGCCCCTGCAGGGCGGGGATGGGCTGCCCGGAAAAGCGAAACTCGCTGTCATAATCATCTTCGACGATCCAGCTGCCCTGCTGGCGGGCGAGCGCCAGCAGCCGCTGACGGCGTTCAAGGCTCATCACCGCGCCCAGCGGATACTGGTGAGAGGGGGTGACGAAGATGAGCCGCGGCGCATCGTCAACCGTTTCTGGCGGGCACAGCCCATTGGCATCGACGGTGATGGGGGTCGCCCGGACGTCGTTCATCGCCAGCACATGGCGAATGCCCCAGTAGGAAGGCTCCTCCACCCACGCCAGATCGCCGTTGTCGCACAGCATGCGAGTGACCAGGTCAATCGCCTGGTGGATCCCCTCGGTGATAAGAATTTGATCTGCCTGACAGTGGACGCCGCGCGATACCCGCAGATAATCCACCAGCGCCTGCTGCAGCTCCGGGGTACCGCCGTTGCAGCTGTAGCTGAGCCGCTCCGGCTTTGGCCGACGGCTGATGCGGGCCTGGATCTTGCTGAACAGCGGATGGGGAAAGGCGTTAACGTCCGGTACGCCGGGAATAAACGCTCCCCACTGGCGTGGGCTGGCGCTGACCTGGCCGAGCAGGTGCTGGCCGCGGCGTGAAAGATGCGCCGTCGATGTCGCGATACTGCTGTTTTCCCGCTTCCCCTTAGCGGTCAATGAACTTTCAGGCGCGGTTTGGGCAACGAATGTTCCGCTTCCCCGACGGGAAACCACATATCCTTCCGCCAGTAATTGTTCATAAGTTGTTAATATGGTGTTTCTTGATACGCCGAGCTCTCCCGCCAGGTCCCGCGACGGCGGCAGGCGGCTTTGCGGCGCCAGCGAACCGTCAAGGATCGCGCGGCGAAGCGCGTTGTATAAGCGTTTGTGCAGAAGAGGGTCGCGCTCTTCCTGCAGACGGACCAGCACCAGGTCACCCACCAGCGAACGCAATTGGATCCCTCAGATATTCAAAATTGGTACTCGATTATAGGGCCAACTCCTGTGTAAATAAACGACATCGTTTCTAATTTGTTGCGATAACGTGACATACACGACAGGAGATTCGCAGGTGAAAAGCTCAGAACTGAATCAACGTCGCCAGCAGGCGACGCCGCGCGGCGTAGGCGTAATGTGTAACTACTTTGTCGAGAAGGCGGAGAACGCCACGCTGTGGGATATCGAAGGCAATGAGGTGATCGATTTCGCCGCCGGTATCGCCGTGTTAAATACCGGTCACCGTCATCCGAAGGTGGTTGCCGCGGTCGCTGACCAGCTGCAGGCGTTCACCCACACCGCCTATCAGATTGTGCCGTACGAAAGCTATGTCACGCTGGCGGAACGTATTAACGATCTGGCGCCGATTGACGGGCCGGCAAAAACGGCCTTCTTCACCACCGGCGCGGAAGCGGTCGAGAACGCGGTGAAAATTGCCCGCGCTTACACCGGCCGTCCGGGGCTGATTACTTTCGGCGGCGGCTTCCACGGCCGTACCTTTATGACCATGGCGCTCACCGGTAAGGTCGCGCCCTACAAAATCGGCTTCGGGCCCTTCCCGGGCTCGGTGTATCACGGTGTCTACCCGAATGCGGCGCACGGTGTCTCTACCGCGGATGCGCTGAAAAGCCTGGAGCGCATTTTCAAAGCGGATATTGCGCCGGACCAGGTCGCGGCCATCATCCTCGAGCCGATCCAGGGAGAAGGCGGCTTTAACGTCGCGCCAGCCGATTTCATGCAGGCGTTGCGCGATCTGTGCGATACCCACGGCATTCTGCTGATCGCCGATGAAGTGCAGACCGGTTTCGCCCGTACCGGCAAGCTGTTCGCCATGCAGCACTATGATGTGAAACCGGATCTGATGACGATGGCGAAAAGCCTCGCCGGCGGTTTCCCGCTGTCGGGCGTCGTTGGTCGCGCCGAGGTGATGGATGCCCCAGCGCCAGGCGGCCTGGGCGGAACCTATGCCGGTAACCCGCTGGCGGTAGCCGCGGCGCACGCGGTGCTGGATGTGATTGCTGAAGAGCAGCTGTGCCAGCGCGCTGAACAGCTGGGTAGCCATCTGCAGGAAGTGCTCAACCAGGCGCGCGCCACCTGTCCGGCGATTGTCGATGTCCGCGGTCGGGGGTCGATGGTGGCGGTGGAGTTTAACGATCCGCAAACTGGCGAGCCGTCGCCGGAGTTCACCCGCCAGGTGCAACAGAAAGCGCAGGAGAACGGCCTGCTGCTGCTGAGCTGCGGCGTCTACGGCAACGTGATCCGCTTCCTCTATCCGTTGACGATTCCGGACGCCCAGTTCTCGAAAGCGCTGGATATTCTGGCGCGCGTACTGAAGAGCTAACGTCTCCCGGTGGGCTGCGGCGGCAGGGAAGCCGAACAGAAACAGGAAGCCGCAGCCGGCTGTTCATGCTCAGCGTGAGTGGTTTATCACCCTGATATCACCTTTTTTCCGGCGGAGAAAACCGCCGGAGTAAAACGGAAAGTATTATGTCTGAAAACTCCACCTTTTCTCCCGCCCTCACCGGCCGGGAACGTACGGCTGTCCCTGCAAAATCTCTGAGCTTCGTCGAAGGGGTATCGATGATTGTCGGTACCAATATCGGCGCGGGTGTCCTCTCCATCGCCTATGCGTCAAGCAAAGCAGGCTTTTTACCGCTGCTGTTCTGGCTGGTGCTGGTGGGCAGCCTGACCACGGTGACCATGCTCTATGTCGCGGAATCTACGCTCCGCACGCGTAAACATCTGCAGCTCAGCGGATTATCAAAGCGCTACGTCGGCGGCTTTGGCGCGCTGATGATGTTCCTCTCCGTCTGCGTCAACAGCGTCGGCGCATTGACGGCTTATATGACCGGCAGCGGCAAGCTGCTCTACTCCCTGTTTGGCATTTCGCCGGCGCTGGGCAGCGTGCTGTTTTTCGTCCCGGCGGCAGGGGTGCTGTATCTGGGGCTGAAGGCGATCGGCCGCGGCGAGAAATTTATCAGCATCGGTATGGTGGTGATGATCTCGGTGCTGGTGATTGCCACGCTGCTGAAAGAGACCACCCGCGTGGGCTATCTGCTCGACGGCAACTGGCTGTATATGGTTCCGGTCTTCAACGTCGTGGCGTTCTGCTTCTCGGCACAGTATATCGTCCCGGAAATGGCGCGAGGCTTCGCCGACAAACCGGAAAAATTGCCTAAAGCCATTATGGTCGGTATGGCGCTGACCTTTACCCTGCTGGCGCTGGTGCCGCTGTCGGTGATCTCGCTTAATGGCCTGGACAATATTTCGGATGTGGCCACCATCTCCTGGGGCAGGGCGCTTGGCGAATGGGCCTTCTTCTCCGCCAACCTGTTTGCGCTGTGCGCGATGTTGACCTCCTACTGGGGACTGGGCGGCAGCTTCCTGACCAATATCTTCGATCAGTTCCGCCTGGGGAATGATGAACAGCCCGCCCGCCGCTTGATGGTGCTGCTGGTGGTGGCGATCCCGCCGTTCGTGCTGGCCTACAGCGGTATGGTCTCTTTCGTCAACGCGCTCTATTTTGCCGGGGTGTTCAGCGGCGTTATTTTATCGATTATGCCGATCCTGATGCTCAAGGGCGCCCGCCAGCGTGGCGACCTGACGCCGGGCTGGACCTGTCCGGCCTGGATGACCCATCCGCTTATCCAATGCTTCATTGTGTTGTTGTATCTTTGCAGCGCCGTCTACGCGGTAGCGTCCGCGGTAGGCTACCTGCCCGCTGGCTGGTAATCAGGGCCTGTTTTGCACCGCGTCCGGTTCATGCTGGCGCGGTTTTTTTATTTGTCACTTATCTGTTACATAGCCCGCAATTTAGTCGTTTCAAATTCCTCAGAATGACGGTATGTTTAGCATAGTGTGCTGCAAAAGCGCGAGCAGCCCCCGGTTGGTTAGCTATCATATGCTTTTCCTATCGATATAAACAAAATAATGCGCTAACAAACAACATCACAACAAATGCAAAAACCATAATAATGGGGAGCCTCAGGATGAATATGAAGGGTAAAGCGTTACTGGCAGGATGTATTGCCTTAGTTATGAGCAGCGCGGCGCTGGCGGAAGATATCAAAATCGCGGTAGTCGGGGCGATGTCCGGCCCGGTGGCCCAGTACGGCGATCAGGAGTTTACCGGCGCCGAGCAGGCGGTAGCGGATATCAACGCGAAGGGCGGCATTAAGGGCAATAAGCTGCAGATCGTAAAATATGATGACGCTTGCGACCCGAAACAGGCGGTAGCGGTCGCCAACAAAGTGGTCAACGACGGGATCAAATACGTTATCGGCCACCTGTGCTCCTCTTCCACTCAGCCGGCGTCTGACATCTATGAAGACGAAGGCATTCTGATGATCACCCCCGCTGCGACCGCGCCTGAGCTGACCGCGCGCGGCTATAAGCTGATCCTGCGCACCACCGGTCTGGACTCCGACCAGGGACCAACCGCGGCGAAATACATTCTCGACAAAGTGAAGCCGCAGCGTATCGCAGTCGTGCATGACAAACAGCAGTACGGCGAAGGCTTGGCCCGTGCGGTGCAGGATGGCCTGAAAAAAGGCGGGGCGAACGTGGTCTTCTTCGACGGGATCACCGCCGGTGAGAAAGATTTCTCCACTCTGGTGGCGCGCCTGAAGAAAGAGAATATCGACTTCGTCTACTACGGCGGTTACCACCCGGAAATGGGCCAGATCCTGCGTCAGGCCCGCGCTGCCGGTCTGAAAACCCAGTTTATGGGACCGGAAGGCGTAGCGAACGTCTCCCTGTCTAACATCGCCGGCGAGTCGGCGGAAGGCCTGCTGGTGACCAAGCCGAAGAACTACGACCAGGTGCCGGCGAACAAACCGATCGTGGATGCGATCAAGGCGAAGAAACAGGATCCGAGCGGCGCCTTCGTCTGGACCACCTACGCGGCGCTGCAGTCGCTGCAGGCGGGCCTGAATCAGTCTGACGATCCGGCGGAAATCGCTAAATACCTGAAAGGGGCGACGGTAGACACCGTGATGGGCCCGCTGTCATGGGATCAGAAAGGCGACCTGAAAGGCTTCGAGTTCGGTGTCTTTACCTGGCATGCTAACGGTACGGCGACCGACGCCAAATAATTTAACCGGCGCCTTTCACGCTGCAAATGCGTTGTCTGCGCCCCTCAACCCCGGTCACTTACTGATGTAAGCTCCCGGGGATTTCGGGTCTTGACGCCTTTTTGCAACGCGAAATGCTGGGTTAAATGGGTGGGGCGCCTTTCACGCTGCTAATGCGTTGTCTGCCCCCCTCAACCCCGGTCACTTACTGATGTAAGCTCCCGGGGATGTCGGGTCTTGACGCCTTTTTGCAACGCGAAAAGCTGGGTTAAATGGGTGGGGCGCCTTTCACGCTGCAAATGCGTTGTCTGCGCCCCTCAACCCCGGTCACTTACTGATGTAAGCTCCCGGGGATGTCGGGTCTTGACGCCTTTTTGCAACGCGAAAAGCTGGGTTAAATGGGTGGGGCGCCTTTCACGCTGCAAATGCGTTGTCTGCCCCCCTCAACCCCGGTCACTTACTGATGTAAGCCAGGTAGCCCGGCTAAGCGAAGCGCCGCCGGGTTCTTCCTTGGCCATGCTCCGCTTATTGGGGCTACGGCTTAATGCTTTTCCCAACCGGTCTGCTGGGCGCTAAAGCCGAGCGCCTGCATAAAGGCCGCCATCACGCCGCGGTCTTCCACCCCGCGGTCGGCGACGCGCCAGCTATTGATCGCCGGGTTATCACGCAATGTCTCTTCCACTAAATATTGCCCGACGCCGCGGCGGCGGGTCACTTCACGCACGCACAGATCGCTGAGCTCACCTTCGACGCCGCGCAGGGTAACGCGCACAGCGCCCAACAGGCGCTCGTTAAAGCGGGCGGCATAGAGACGATGGTTTTCATCCAGGGTCAGCGTCGACAGATCCTGCGACGGCCAGATTTTCCCCAGATCAATGCGATCCTGATCGCTGAAGTGCTGTAAACGGATAATAGTCAGTTTCATGGGCGGCAAGTCCAGTGCAAAACAGAGGCGCCAGTGTACCCAAAATTGCTGTCTGGCGGAGCGCTGTTTTTTGCGCAGACATCAGGGGATTCGTTTTCCTGGCGTTGTTGGGGTAGCGCAATCCGTCATGGATCGAAAAATAAGCAGGATTTTAACCTAATGTGCAGCGTTTTATTCCGCCTTATGTATCGTTATTTTATGCTGCCGCATGGACTTTTTTTTGTTTATCTTCAGCAAAATACAGAATATTATCTTTGCTTAATCGACTGAAAAATAGAGATTTTAATCTGTTTTTTAGTGAAAAGCTGCGCTAAACCATTAAACTCAATGGTAAAAATGGCGTTGTTTAATAAAAGCACAGAATGCTTTTTAACCATAAAAATACAAAACATTTACACCACATCACGAACGGGGTTCTGCAGCATGAAAAGGAACGCGAAAACCATCGTCGCGGGCATTGTCGCATTAGCGATGTCGCACGCGGCGATGGCCAAGGATATTAAGGTCGCCGTGGTCGGCGCGATGTCGGGTCCGGTGGCCCAGTGGGGCGACATGGAGTTCAACGGCGCGCGTCAGGCGATTAAAGACATCAACGCCAGCGGCGGTATTAAGGGCGACAAGCTGGTGGCCGTCGAATATGACGACGCCTGCGATCCGAAGCAAGCGGTCGCGGTGGCCAACAAAATCGTCAACGACGGTATTCAGTACGTTATCGGCCACCTGTGCTCCTCTTCCACCCAGCCGGCTTCCGATATCTATGAGGATGAAGGCATCCTGATGATCTCCCCGGGAGCGACCAACCCGGAGCTGACCCAGCGCGGCTATCAGTACATCATGCGTACCGCCGGCCTCGACTCCTCGCAGGGGCCGACCGCGGCGAAATATATCGTCGAGAACGTCAAACCGCAGCGTATCGCCATCATTCATGACAAGCAGCAGTACGGCGAAGGGCTGGCGCGTTCGGTGCAGGACAACCTGAAAAAAGCCGGGGCCAACATCGTCTTCTTTGACGGCATCACCGCGGGCGAGAAAGATTTCTCCGCGCTGCTGGCGCGCCTGAAGAAAGAGAACATCGACTTCGTCTACTACGGCGGTTACTACCCGGAAATGGGCCAGATGCTGCGCCAGGCGCGCTCCGTGGGGCTGAAAACCGTGTTTATGGGGCCGGAAGGGGTCGGCAACGCCTCGCTGTCCAATATCGCGGGCGCCGCGGCGGAAGGGATGCTGGTGACGATGCCAAAACGCTACGATCAGGACCCTGCCAACAGCGCCATCGTCAACGCGCTGAAAGCGGAGAAGAAAGATCCGAGCGGGCCGTATGTCTGGATCACTTACGCCGCGGTTCAGTCGCTGGCGCAGGCGATGGACAGAACCGGCAGCCAGCAGCCGCTGGATTTAATCAAAGATTTGAAAGCGCACGGGGCGAAAACCGTGATTGGGCCGCTGACCTGGGATGAAAAAGGCGATCTGAAGGGATTTGAGTTTGGTGTCTTCCAGTGGCACGCCGACGGCTCTTCGAGCGCGGCGAAATAAGCGCTGAAGATGAGTTATCCCTCCGCCCGCGATCCGCGGGCGGTTTGAAAAAGGTTACCTTATGTCCGAGCAGTTTCTCTATTTTCTGCAGCAGATGTTTAACGGCGTCACGCTGGGCAGTACCTACGCGCTGATCGCCATCGGCTATACGATGGTGTACGGCATTATCGGCATGATCAACTTCGCCCATGGCGAGGTCTACATGATTGGCAGCTATGTCTCCTTCATGATCATCGCCGCGCTGATGATGATGGGTATCGACACCAGCTGGCTGCTGGTCGCCGCCGGCTTCGTGGGTGCCATTGTGATTGCCAGCGCCTACGGCTGGAGCATTGAGCGCGTGGCCTATCGGCCGGTGCGTAATTCCAAGCGTCTGATTGCGCTGATCTCCGCTATCGGGATGTCTATCTTCCTGCAGAACTACGTCAGCCTGACCCAGGGCTCCCGCGACGTGGCGCTGCCGAGCCTGTTTAACGGCCAGTGGGTCGTCGGCCACAGCGACAGCTTCTCCGCGACGATCACCACCATGCAGCTGGTGATCTGGGTGGTGACCTTTATCGCCATGCTGGCCCTGACGCTGTTCATTCGCTACTCGCGGATGGGGCGCGCCTGCCGCGCCTGTGCCGAAGACCTGAAAATGGCGAGCCTGCTCGGCATTAACACCGATCGCGTCATTGCCCTGACCTTTGTCATCGGCGCAGCGATGGCGGCGGTGGCGGGCGTGCTGCTGGGTCAGTTCTACGGCGTGATTAACCCCTACATCGGCTTTATGGCCGGGATGAAGGCCTTCACCGCCGCCGTGCTCGGCGGTATCGGCAGTATCCCCGGCGCGATGATCGGCGGCCTGATCCTGGGTATTGCCGAGGCGCTCTCTTCTGCCTATCTCAGCACCGAATATAAGGATGTGGTTTCCTTTGCGCTGCTGATTCTGGTGCTGTTAGTGATGCCGACCGGCATTCTGGGCCGCCCGGAGGTGGAAAAAGTATGAAACCGATGCAAATTGCAATGGCGCTGCTCTCTGCTGCGATGTTCTTCATTCTGGCGGGCGTCTTTATGGGCGTGCAGCTGGAGCTGAACGGCACCAAACTGGTGGTGGATACCGCCGCCGATATTCGCTGGCAGTGGATCTTCATCGGCACCGCGGTGGTCTTTTTCTTCCAGCTGCTGCGGCCGCTGTTCCAGAAAGCGGTTAAGAACGTCTCCGGGCCGAAGTTTATTATGCCGGCGATTGACGGCTCGACGGTGAAGCAGAAGTTGTTCCTGATAGCCCTGCTGGTGATTGCCGTGGCCTGGCCGTTTATGGTGTCGCGCGGTACGGTGGATATCGCCACCCTGACGATGATCTATATCATTCTCGGCCTTGGGCTGAACGTGGTGGTCGGCCTTTCCGGCCTGCTGGTCCTGGGCTACGGCGGGTTCTACGCCATCGGCGCGTATACCTTCGCGCTGCTGAACCACTATTACGGTCTCGGCTTCTGGACCTGTCTGCCGCTGGCCGGCCTGGTCTCCGCGGCGGCTGGCTTCCTGCTTGGCTTCCCGGTGCTGCGTCTGCGCGGCGACTACCTGGCGATCGTGACCTTAGGCTTCGGCGAGATCGTGCGTATTCTGCTGCTCAACAATACCGAAATCACCGGCGGGCCAAACGGCATCAGCCAGATCCCGAAACCGACCTTCTTTGGCCTCGAATTCAGCCGCAGCGCCCGCGAAGGCGGCTGGGATACCTTCAGCAACTTCTTCGGCGTCAAATACGATCCCTCCGACCGGGTCATTTTCCTCTATCTGGTGGCGCTGCTGCTGGTGGTGCTGAGCCTGTTCGTTATCAACCGCCTGCTGCGGATGCCGCTGGGGCGGGCGTGGGAAGCGCTGCGTGAAGATGAGATCGCCTGTCGTTCGCTGGGCCTGAGCCCGACGCGCATCAAGCTGACCGCCTTTACCATCAGCGCCGCGTTTGCCGGCTTCGCCGGGACGCTGTTCGCCGCGCGCCAGGGCTTCGTCAGCCCGGAATCCTTTACCTTCGCCGAGTCCGCCTTTGTACTGGCGATCGTCGTGCTGGGCGGGATGGGCTCGCAGTTTGCGGTGATCCTGGCGGCTATTCTGCTGGTGGTGTCGCGTGAGCTGATGCGTGACTTTAACGAATACAGCATGTTAATGCTCGGCGGCCTGATGGTGCTGATGATGATCTGGCGTCCGCAGGGGCTTCTGCCAATGACGCGCGTGCAGTTGAAGCTGAAAAACGGTCAGGCGAAAGGAGAGCAGGCATGAGTCAGCCATTATTATCCGTCAGCGGCCTGATGATGCGTTTTGGCGGTCTGCTGGCCGTCAACAATGTGTCGCTGGAGCTCAAAGAGCGCGAGATCGTCTCGCTGATCGGCCCCAACGGCGCCGGGAAGACCACCGTCTTTAACTGCCTGACCGGTTTTTACAAGCCCACCGGCGGCACCATTCTGCTGCGCGATCAGCATCTGGAAGGGCTGCCGGGCCAGCAGATTGCCCGGATGGGCGTGGTGCGGACCTTCCAGCACGTGCGCCTGTTCCGCGAAATGACGGTGATTGAAAACCTGCTGGTGGCGCAACATCAGCAGCTGAAAACCGGGCTCTTCTCCGGCCTGCTGAAAACGCCGGCCTTCCGTCGGGCGCAGAGCGAAGCGCTGGACCGCGCGGCCACCTGGCTTGAGCGTATCGGCCTGCTGGAGCACGCTAACCGGCAGGCCAGCAACCTGGCCTATGGCGACCAGCGCCGGCTGGAGATTGCCCGCTGCATGGTGACCCAGCCGGAAATTCTGATGCTCGATGAACCGGCGGCGGGGCTGAACCCGAAAGAGACCAAAGAGCTGGACGAGCTTATCGCCGAGCTGCGTAACCATCACAACACCACCATCCTGCTTATCGAACACGATATGAAGCTGGTGATGGGCATTTCCGATCGCATCTACGTCGTGAACCAGGGGACACCGCTGGCCAACGGGACGCCGGAAGAGATTCGTAATAACCCGGACGTGATCCGCGCATACCTTGGTGAGGCATAAGATGGAAAACGCGATGTTAACTTTTGACAACGTCAGCGCCCACTACGGCAAGATTCAGGCGCTGCACAACGTCAGCTTGCATATCAAACAGGGCGAGATCGTCACGCTTATCGGCGCCAACGGCGCGGGGAAAACCACCCTGCTCGGCACGCTGTGCGGCGATCCGCGCGCCTCCAGCGGGCGTATTGTCTTTGACGGTAAGGATATTACCGACTGGCAGACGGCGAAGATCATGCGCGAGGCGGTGGCGATCGTCCCGGAAGGGCGGCGCGTCTTTTCGCGAATGACGGTGGAAGAGAACCTGGCGATGGGCGGTTTTTTTGCCGACCGCGATCAGTTCCAGACCCGCATCAAATGGGTGTATGAGCTGTTTCCGCGTCTGCACGAGCGCCGTATCCAGCGCGCCGGCACCATGTCCGGCGGCGAACAGCAGATGCTGGCCATCGGCCGCGCCCTGATGAGCCAGCCGCGTCTGCTGCTGCTGGATGAACCGTCGCTGGGGCTGGCGCCGATCATCATTCAGCAGATCTTCGATACCATCGAGCAGCTGCGCGAGCAGGGGATGACTATCTTCCTGGTTGAGCAGAACGCCAACCAGGCGCTGAAGCTGGCCGATCGCGGCTACGTGCTGGAGAACGGCCACGTGGTGCTGGAGGATACCGGCGACGCGCTGCTGGCCAACGAGGCGGTGCGCAGCGCCTATCTCGGCGGTTAATTCATCGCAACCCGGCGTCATTCACTTCGCCGGTTTGTAGCCCGGGCGAGGCGCTTGCGCCGACCCCGGGAGCCGATCGCACAACTATTATCCGTGTCTCAGCTCCCACTTTACTTCCCCCGTCCTTTCATCGGCTTGTCATCTCTCTGACCCGTTACTATCTTTTTTTTGTAATAAAAAAGTTATTTTTCTGTAATTCGAACATGTCATGTTACCCCGCGAGCATAAAACGCGTGAAATCGCGCATCCGGCACAACAAGAGAGATAACCGATGATATCGTTACGACATACAGCTTTAGGACTGGCGCTGAGCCTGGCTTTTGCCGGTCAGGCCCTGGCGGTTACCACCATCCCGTTCTGGCACTCAATGGAAGGCGAACTGGGTAAAGAAGTGGATTCTCTGGCGCAACGCTTTAACGCGGCCAATCCTGATTACAAAATCGTTCCGGTATACAAGGGCAACTATGAACAGAGCCTGAGCGCCGGTATCGCCGCCTTCCGTACCGGCAACGCGCCGGCGATCCTGCAGGTGTATGAAGTGGGTACCGCCACCATGATGGCGTCAAAAGCCATTAAGCCGGTCTACCAGGTGTTCAGCGAGGCGGGCATCACGTTTGATGAATCGCAGTTTGTGCCGACGGTCGCCGGGTATTACACCGATTCGAAAACCGGCCATCTGCTCTCCCAGCCGTTTAA
Organism: Klebsiella sp. GG_Kp146; assembly: GCF_040061975.1. Taxonomy (NCBI): domain Bacteria; kingdom Pseudomonadati; phylum Pseudomonadota; class Gammaproteobacteria; order Enterobacterales; family Enterobacteriaceae; genus Klebsiella; species Klebsiella sp. GG_Kp146. The sequence continues at coordinate 97,883 of NZ_JBEAHA010000008.1, read as the reverse complement.
CAGCTCCACGCCGGTGCTGTACTACAACAAAGACGCCTTCAAAAAAGCCGGCTTAGATCCGGAGCAGCCGCCGAAGACCTGGCAGGATCTGGCGGCCTACACCGCGAAGCTGAAAGCCGCCGGGATGAAGTGCGGCTACGCCAGCGGCTGGCAGGGCTGGATCCAGATTGAGAACTTCAGCGCCTGGCACGGCCTGCCGGTGGCGACGAAAAACAATGGCTTTGACGGCACCGACGCGGTTCTTGAGTTCAACAAGCCGGAGCAGGTGAAGCATATCGCGCTGCTCGAAGCGATGAACAAGAAGGGCGATTTCAGCTACTTCGGGCGTAAAGACGAGTCCACCGAAAAGTTTTATAACGGCGACTGCGCCATTACCACTGCCTCGTCCGGCTCGCTGGCCGATATCCGCCAGTACGCCAAATTTAACTACGGCGTCGGCATGATGCCTTACGATGCCGACGTGAAAGGCGCGCCGCAGAACGCCATCATCGGCGGGGCCAGCCTGTGGGTGATGCAGGGTAAAGACAAAGAGACCTACACCGGCGTGGCGAAGTTCCTCGACTTCCTGACCAAACCGGAAAATGCCGCCGAATGGCACCAGAAAACCGGCTATCTGCCGATCACCACCGCGGCCTACGATCTGACCCGCCAGCAGGGTTTCTATGATAAGAACCCGGGCGCCGATATCGCCACGCGCCAGATGCTGAACAAGCCGCCGTTGCCGTTCACCAAAGGTCTGCGTCTGGGCAACATGCCGCAAATCCGCACCATCGTCGATGAAGAGCTGGAGAGCGTGTGGACCGGCAAGAAAACCCCGCAACAGGCGCTGGATTCCGCCGTTCAGCGTGGGAACCAGCTGCTGCGCCGCTTCGAACAAGCGACCAAATCGTAATCTGTAACTTGCCCGGTGGCGCTGCGCTTACCGGGCCTACGATGTGCCTTATGTAGGCCGGGTAGGGCGTAGCCGCCACCCGGCATTGTTCAGGAACCCAATCTCAATGTCATCATCCCGTCCGGTATTCCGCTCGCGCTGGCTGCCCTATGTCCTGGTCGCGCCGCAGCTGATTATCACGCTGATTTTCTTTATCTGGCCCGCGGGCGAAGCGCTGTGGTATTCGCTACAGAGCGTCGATCCGTTTGGCCTGTCCAGCCAGTTTGTCGGCCTGGATAACTTCGTGGCGCTGTTCCATGACCCGTACTATCTGGATTCGTTCTGGACCACTATCAAATTCAGCGCCCTGGTGACCGTCAGCGGCCTGCTTATTTCGCTCTTTTTCGCTGCGCTGGTCGACTACGTGGTGCGCGGCAGCCGCTTCTATCAGACTCTGATGCTGCTGCCGTATGCCGTGGCCCCCGCGGTGGCGGCGGTGCTGTGGATCTTCCTCTTTAACCCCGGGCGCGGGCTGATCACCCATTTCCTCGGCGAGCTGGGCTACGACTGGAACCACGCGCAGAACAGCGGCCAGGCGATGTTCCTGGTGGTCTTCGCCTCGGTATGGAAGCAGATAAGCTACAACTTCCTGTTTTTCTTCGCCGCGCTGCAGTCGATCCCGCGTTCGCTGGTTGAGGCTGCCGCTATCGACGGCGCCGGGCCAATCCGCCGCTTCTTCAGGCTGGCACTGCCGCTGATTGCGCCGGTGAGTTTCTTCCTGCTGGTGGTCAACCTGGTTTACGCCTTCTTCGACACCTTCCCGGTGATCGATGCCGCCACCGCCGGCGGCCCGGTGCAGGCGACCACCACCCTGATTTACAAAATCTATCGCGAAGGTTTCGCCGGGCTCGATCTTTCCGCTTCCGCCGCGCAGTCGGTGGTGCTGATGTTCCTCGTCATTATCCTGACGGTGGTGCAGTTCCGTTACGTTGAAAGTAAGGTGCGTTACCAATGATTGAGAACCGTCGCGGGCTGACGATTTTCAGCCACACCATGCTGATTCTGGGCATCGCCGTTATTTTATTCCCGCTGTATGTCGCCTTCGTGGCGGCGACGCTGGATAACCAATCGGTGTTCGAAACGCCGATGACGCTGATCCCCGGCGGACATCTGCTGGAGAACATGAAGACCATCTGGGTGAACGGCGTTGGCGTCAACAGCGCGCCGTTCTGGCTGATGATGCTCAACAGCTTCATCATGGCGTTCGCCATTACGGTGGGCAAAATCGTCGTGTCGATGCTGTCGGCGTTCGCCATCGTCTGGTTCCGCTTTCCGCTGCGTAACCTGTTCTTCTGGATGATCTTTATCACGCTAATGCTGCCGGTCGAGGTGCGTATTTTCCCGACGGTGGAAGTGATCGCCAATCTCAACATGCTCGACAGCTACGCCGGGCTTACGCTGCCGCTAATGGCCTCGGCCACCGCCACCTTCCTGTTCCGCCAGTTCTTTATGACCCTGCCGGACGAGCTGATTGAAGCAGCGCGTATCGATGGCGCTTCGCCGATGCGCTTCTTTCGCGACATCGTGCTGCCGCTGTCGAAAACCAACCTCGCGGCGCTGTTCGTCATCACTTTTATCTACGGCTGGAATCAGTATCTGTGGCCGTTGCTGATTATTCAGGATGTGAATCTTGGCACTGCCGTCGCCGGCATCAAAGGCATGATCGCCACCGGCGAAGGTACTACCCAGTGGAATCAGGTGATGGCGGCGATGCTGCTGACCCTGATCCCGCCGGTTGTCATCGTTTTAGCCATGCAGCGCGCATTTGTGCGTGGCCTGGTCGATAGTGAGAAATAAAATGGCTGGTTTAAAACTACAGGCAGTAAGCAAAAGCTGGGATGGCAAAACCCAGGTGATTCAACCGCTGACGCTGGACGTGGCGGACGGGGAATTTATCGTCATGGTCGGCCCGTCGGGCTGCGGGAAATCAACGCTGCTGCGGATGGTCGCCGGACTGGAGCGGGTGACCAGCGGCGATATCTGGATCGACCGCAAGCGGGTCACCGAGATGGAGCCGAAGGATCGCGGCATCGCCATGGTGTTCCAGAACTATGCCCTTTATCCGCATATGAGCGTGGAAGAGAACATGGCGTGGGGGCTGAAGATCCGCGGCATGGGTAAGGGATTGATCGCCGAGCGGGTGCAGGAGGCGGCGCGTATTCTTGAGCTCGACGGCCTGCTCAAGCGCCGCCCGCGCGAGCTCTCCGGCGGCCAGCGCCAGCGCGTGGCGATGGGCCGCGCCATCGTGCGTGACCCGGCGGTATTCCTCTTCGACGAACCGTTGTCAAACCTCGACGCCAAGCTGCGCGTGCAGATGCGTCTTGAGCTGCAGCAGCTGCATCGCCGCCTGAAAACCACCTCGCTGTACGTTACCCATGATCAGGTGGAGGCGATGACCCTCGCTCAGCGGGTGATGGTGATGAATAAAGGCGTTGCCGAGCAGATCGGCACCCCGGTGGAAGTGTATGAGAAGCCGGCCAGCCGCTTTGTGGCGAGCTTTATCGGCAGCCCGGCCATGAACCTGCTGGAAGGGCACATCAGCGATGACGGCGGTCGCTTTGAGCTGGCGGGCGGCATCCAGCTGCCGACGAATCATGAGCACCGGCGCCACGCCGGGCGTAAAATGACCCTCGGTATCCGCCCGGAGCATTTTATCTTAAGCTCGCAGGCGCAAGGCGGCATTCCGCTGCTGATGGACTCCCTGGAAATTTTAGGCGCCGATAACCTTGCCCACGGGCGCTGGGGCGAACAGAAGCTGGTGGTCAGGCTGCCGCACCAGCAGCGCCCGGCGGCAGGCAGCACGCTATGGCTGCATCTGCCTTTGGAACATCTGCACCTCTTTGATGGTGAAACAGGACAACGCGCATGAGTAACTGGCCTTATCCCCGTATCGTCGCCCATCGCGGCGGCGGTAAACTGGCGCCGGAGAACACCCTGGCGGCTATCGACGTCGGCGCTCGCTACGGGCACACGATGATTGAATTTGACGCCAAGCTGTCAAAGGACGGGCAGATCTTTCTGCTGCATGACGATAATCTCGAACGCACCAGCAACGGCTGGGGCGTGGCGGGGGAGCTGCCATGGGACGATCTGCTGAAGGTTGATGCCGGTAGCTGGTTCAGCCGTGAATTTAAGGGCGAGCCGCTGCCGCTGCTCTCCCAGGTGGCGGAGCGCTGCCGCCGTCACGGCATGATGGCGAATATCGAAATTAAACCGACCACCGGCCTTGGGCCGCAGACCGGCAACGTGGTGGCCCTGGCGGCGCGGGAGCTGTGGGCGGGAATGACCGCGCCGCTGCTGTCGTCGTTTGAAATCGATGCCCTGGAAGCGGCGCAGGAAGCCGCCCCCGAGCTGCCGCGCGGGCTGTTGCTGGATGAGTGGCGTGAGGACTGGCGGGAGTTGACCACCCGGCTGGGCTGCGTCTCCATTCACCTCAACCACAAGCTGCTGGACGCCGGGCGGGTGGCAAGCCTGAAACAGGCCGGCCTGCATATCCTGGTGTATACCGTTAACAAACCCCAGCGCGCCGCCGAGCTGCTGCGCTGGGGCGTAGACTGCATCTGCACCGATGCCATTGACGTCATCGGGCCCCATTTCCAGCCTTAATGACCGCTGCGCGGCGGCTGGCCTTTACGGGTTGGTCTGCCGCAGCATCCCTCCGTTGTTGTTTGGCAGCACCTGCTGCGGCGGATTGAGATTCCCGCCCTGCGCCGCGCGCTGCTGATTGGTCTGCAGCTGGTTTTGCAGATGCTGCTGCTGGGAGCGAGTCTGATTGTTCAGATTCTGCTTCAGCATGCTCTGTTGCTGCTGTTGCTGCACCTTCATCTCATTTTGCATGCGCTGCTGGCTGGGGACCACGTAACCCGGCTGGTTGGGGTTGTTATCAATATTGATTGGCTGGGCTAAAACGCCGAGCGGCATCAGCGCCGCCAGAAATAACATCGCTTTCATGGTTTTCTCCTCCCGTGCGTGGGATCACTTAAGTGTACCTCGAATCCGCCATAACAATGATTTTTTAGGAGTTATCAACCAGGCTTAAGCGGGGAATGAAACCTACCTATCAGGAGTAAGACAATGATAAAAACAACAATCTGGCGTCAGGTGGTCATCGCTGCGTTGCTGGCGGGCGGTAGTTTTACCGTCGCCGCCAGTCCACCGCCGCCGCCGCCGGTCTCTTATGGCGTAGAGGAGGATGTATTCCACCCGGTGCGCGCCCGGCAGGGCATGGTGGCCTCGGTGGATGCGCTGGCCACCCGCGTCGGGGTGGATATTCTGCGCCAGGGCGGCAACGCCGTCGATGCGGCGGTGGCGGTTGGCTACGCGCTGGCGGTCACTCATCCGCAGGCGGGGAATATCGGCGGCGGCGGTTTTATGATGCTGCGGACGAAAGACGGCAAGACTACGGCGATCGATTTCCGCGAAATGGCGCCAGAGCAGGCCACCCGCGACATGTTCCTCGACGACCAGGGTAACCCGGACAGTAAAAAATCGCTCACCTCGCATCTGGCCTCTGGCACGCCAGGCAGCGTGGCGGGCTTCTCTCTTGCCCTGGAAAAATACGGCACCATGCCGCTGAACAAAGTGATCCGCCCGGCAATCAAGCTGGCGGAAGAGGGCTTTATTGTTAACGATGCGCTGGCGGACGATCTGAAGACCTACGGCAGCGAAGTGATCCCGCAGCACGAAAACAGTAAAGCGATCTTCTGGAAGAACGGCGAGCCGCTGAAGAAGGGCGACCGGCTGGTACAGAAGAACCTGGGGAAAAGCCTCGAGCTGATTGCCGAGCACGGTCCGGATGCCTTCTATAAAGGCGCTATTGCCGACCAGATCGCGGACGAGATGAAAAAGCACGGCGGGCTTATCACCAAAGCCGACCTCGCTAACTATAAGGCCGTGGAGCGCACGCCGATTAGCGGCGAATATCGCGGGTATGAGATCTACTCTATGCCGCCGCCCTCCTCCGGCGGGATCCACATCGTGCAGATCCTCAATATCCTCGAAAACTTCGATTTGCAGAAATATGGCTTTGGCAGCGCCGACGCTATGCAGGTGATGGCGGAGGCGGAGAAACACGCCTATGCCGACCGCTCTGAATATCTCGGCGACCCTGACTTCGTCAAAGTGCCGTGGCAGGCGCTGACCAGCAAAGCCTACGCCAAAGCGATTGCCGCCGAGATCGACGTCAATAAGGCGAAGCCTTCCAGCCAGATCCGCCCGGGCAAGCTGGCGCCCTATGAAAGCAACCAGACCACCCACTTCTCGGTGGTCGATAAAGACGGCAATGCGGTGGCGGTGACCTATACGCTGAATACCACCTTCGGCACCGGCATTGTGGCGGGGGACTCCGGCATTCTGCTGAATAACCAGATGGATGATTTCTCGGCGAAGCCCGGCGTACCTAACGTCTATGGCCTGGTGGGCGGCGACGCCAATGCGGTGGAGCCGAAAAAACGCCCGCTGTCGTCGATGTCGCCGACCATTGTGGTGAAAGACGGCAAAACCTGGCTGGTGACCGGCAGCCCGGGCGGCAGCCGGATCATCACCACTGTGCTGCAGATGGTGGTCAATACCATCGATTTCGGGATGAACGTCGCAGAAGCCACCAACGCCCCGCGCTTCCATCATCAATGGCTGCCGGATGAGCTGCGGGTGGAGAAAGGCTTTAGCCCGGATACCCTGAAGCTGCTGGAGGCGAAAGGGCAGAAAGTGGCGCTGAAAGAGGCGATGGGCAGCACTCAGAGCATTATGGTGGGGCCGGACGGGATGCTGTATGGCGCCTCCGACCCGCGTTCGCCGGATGATTTAACGGCGGGGTATTGATATGTTGCCCGGTGGCGCTGCTGCGCTTACCGGGCCAACCACTGCACGAACGCAGGTCGGGTAAGGCGAAGCCGCCACCCGGCAACATGCTACTTCATTCTCGCCATATAATATGCATCCACATATTCACCGTTGCGCAGCGCGTAACGCTTGCCTGTGCCTTCGATCTCAAATCCGTGTTTTTTGTACACCGCAATCGCCGGCTTGTTATCGGCGAACACCGTCAGCTCAATGCGGTCAACGCGCAGCCAGTTATCGCACAGGTCGATCATCTCGCGCATCAGCGCGCTGCCGATACCGCGCCCCTGATGGCCGGCGGCAACCGCCATGCCAAAGGTCGCCACGTGGCTGCGACGAGGGCGCGGTTCGACATGGAGCGACAGATGCCCGGTAACCCGATCGTCCAGCGTCGCCACCAGATGGAAGGTATGGGGTTTGGGCTGTAGCTTCTCCTGCCAGGCTTCCATGGCGGGGTAAGGGATCTGTAGCGTGTCATGATAGACCTCCGGGTGCGCCATCAGCATACGTAAAGGTTCAGCATCGCGCGGTTCGGCATGGCGTATCACTATGTCACTCATTCCCTTATCCTCTGTTTGGTGGTTGATTCTCCTTCACCATCTCTGACGGCAGCCGGGGAGTCAATGCCGTTTTTTGCAAAAAAAAGATAGACAAGTGCGAATGAGAATGATTATTATTGTCCTGCATTCAGGAAGACCCTTGCGGAAAGCCTGAAAGCACGACATTGCTCACATTGCTTCCAGTATTACTTTAGCCAGCCGGGTGCTGGCTTTTTTTTTGCTGCTACCTCAGGCGCTTTGCGTCCTGGCGGACATCACGCCGTCTTCCGCAACCAGGCCGATGAGATGACTTTTGCTTTCCGCCGCGGCCAGCACCTCGGCGCTGCCGGTGAACTGGCCGCCCTTTTTAATCGCCAGCGAGCGATAGGCGAGGGTGCCATCCAGATTGCCGTGCTCCTCAATGGTGATGCTGTCGCCGCGGCACTGGCCCTGAACCTTGCCATCAATAATCAGCTCACGGCAGCTGATGTTGCCCTCGACCTGACCTTCACGCATCACCTTAATCAGATGTTCTTTCGCCTCAATGTTGCCGGTAAGCTGGCCGTGAATATAGACATGGCCGCTGGCGACAATATTGCCGACGAAATGCACCCCGCTGGCGATGACCGTGGTCTCTTGTTTTTTGCTGGCGACCGCCTGGGATTCTGGGTTGTTTGCCGGAGGCGTGGCCACTTCTGACGTCTGAGGTTCCGTTTTATTTTTCTTAATAAACATCGCGTTAATTTTGTTCCGTTGGCTATGGAGGAGAAAGGCGACCAGTGCGCAGGCGGCCGCCAGGCGCGCCGGCACGATCGCATCGACAGACCAGGCGATCAGCGCGAGAAGCCAGAAAAAAAGGGCGCCGTTTAAGGCGAGATACTGTTTGTCCATCCGTAGCGGCTGGCTACTCCGTTAGTCATCAGCAACGTCCTGGTTTGCCCTCCACTTATCCGCAGTTTCGCCATTGAGATCAAGATATTTAACCGAAAAATGTCGATTTAATCTGTTGTTAATCAATGAGTTATTAATAATTACGTATGGATGGTACGAGACCTATTTTTTTGACGAATCTTCACGGAAAACGGACTGAGAGGATGAAGTCATGTCCCGGCTTGCGCTATGGTTGAAGGTAGCTCATTAACTAAGGACAGCGTTATGACTCTGCACTGCGCATTTATTGGCTTCGGCAAAAGCACCACCCGCTACCATCTTCCTTACGTGTTACACCGCCAGGACCGCTGGCAGGTGGCGCACATCTATCGCCGTCGGGCGAAGCCCGAGGAGCAGGCGCCGCAGTATTCCCACATCCATTTCACCAGCGATCTCGATGAAGTATTAAACGACCCGCAGGTCAGGCTGGTGGTGGTCTGCACCCATGCCGACAGCCATTTTGACTATGCGAAAAAGGCGCTGGAGGCGGGGAAAAACGTGCTGGTGGAAAAGCCGTTCACCCCGACGCTGGAGGAAGCCAAGACCCTGTTTGCGTTGGCGAACAGCAAAGGCCTGACGGTGACGCCCTACCAGAACCGCCGCTTCGACTCCTGCTTCCTGACCACTAAAAAGGTGATTGAGAGCGGCAAACTTGGCGAACTGGTGGAGATCGAAAGCCATTTTGACAACTACCGCCCGCTGGCGGAGACCAACCCCGGCGGCCCGCAAAACGGCGAGTTCTATGGCCTTGGCGTGCATACCCTGGACCAGATTATTTCGCTGTTCGGCCGCCCGGACCATGTCGCTTACGATCTGCGCTCGCTGCGCAACAAAGCTAACCCGGATGATACCTTTGAGGCCCAGCTGTTCTACGGCGATCTGAAGGCCATCGTTAAGACCAGCCACCTGGTGCAGATCGACTACCCGAAATTCATCGTCCACGGCCATAAAGGCTCGTTTGTGAAATATGGTATCGACCAGCAGGAGACCAGCCTGAAAGCCAATATCATGCCGGGCGAGCCGGGCTTTGGCGCGGACGACAGCGTCGGCGAGCTGGTGTATGTCAACGAGGCGGGGGAGACGGTGCGCGAAGCGGTCCCGCTGGAGAGCGGCGACTATGGTCGGGTCTACGACGCGCTGTACGACACCCTCGTCAACGGCCAGCCAAATTACGTCAAGGAATCTGACGTTCTTACCAATATGGAGATCCTGCAGCGCGGCTTTGACCAGCCCTCACCGGCCACCATTACTCTGGTGAAATAAGCCCAAGCGGCTCCTCTGCGCTTGTTCATATTTTTTGAACAGAGGAGTCAATTTTCACCCTCTATGATCGTCGGCGAAATGGGTCCACACTGACTCCATCGAAAACATATGGGGGTGCAACATGATCTACTTACGCAAAGCGAACGAACGTGGCCACGCTAACCATGGCTGGCTGGATTCCTGGCATACTTTCTCTTTCGCCAACTACTACGACCCGAACTTTATGGGCTTCTCCGCCCTGCGGGTGATTAACGACGACGTCATCGACGCCGGTCAGGGCTTCGGTACCCACCCGCATAAAGATATGGAGATCCTGACCTATGTGCTGGAAGGGGCGGTGGAGCACCAGGACAGCATGGGCAACAAAGAGCAGGTGCCGGCGGGCGAGTTCCAGATCATGAGCGCGGGTACCGGGGTGCGTCACTCTGAGTACAACCCGAGCAAAACCGATCGTCTGCGTTTGTACCAGATCTGGATTATTCCGGAAGAAACCGGCATTACCCCGCGCTACGAGCAGCGCCGCTTCGACGCCGCCCAGGGCAAACAGCTGGTGCTGTCGCCGGATGCACGGGATGGCTCGCTGAAGGTCTATCAGGATATGGAGCTGTATCGCTGGGCGCTGCTGAAAGATGAGCAATCGGTTCACCAGATTGCCGCGGAACGTCGCGTCTGGATCCAGGTCGTCAAAGGCGAAGTGACCATCAACGGTACCAAAGCCACTACCAGCGATGGTCTGGCTATCTGGGACGAGCAGGCGATTTCGGTTCATGCCGACAGCGATAGCGAAATCCTGCTGTTCGATCTGCCGCCGGTTTGATCGTTATCTGAGGTCGTCTATACCCAAAATAATTCGAGTTGCAGAAAGGCGGCGACGCAGAGAATCCCCAGGAGCTTACTTAAGTAAGTGACTGGGGGTGAGCGAGGAAAGCCAACGCGCATGCAACTCGAAGTATGATAGGTATAAATAAATTGCGTAGCCTTCCCTCATGTTAGGGAAGGTTGCGCTTTGTCCGTGATAAACTGAGAAAATGTTCCCCGTTGATCACAGTCAGGACGATGAAAAAGAAAAGACCCGTACTTCAGGATGTAGCCGATCTTGTCGGCGTGACCAAAATGACGGTCAGTCGCTATTTACGCAACCCGGAGCAGGTCTCCGAAGCGCTGCGTGGCAAGATTGCCGTTGCCCTCGATGAACTGGGTTATATTCCCAATCGCGCCCCTGACATTCTCTCCAACGCCACCAGCCGCGCCATTGGCGTGCTGCTGCCATCGTTAACCAACCAGGTGTTCTCGGAAGTGCTGCGCGGGATTGAAAGCGTCACTGACGCCTTCGGCTATCAAACCATGCTGGCGCACTACGGCTACAAGCCGGAAATGGAAGAGAAACGCCTCGAATCGATGCTCTCCTGGAACATTGACGGCCTGATCCTCACCGAACGCACCCATACGCCCCGCACTCTGAAGATGATTGAAGTCGCCGGCATTCCGGTGGTGGAGCTAATGGACAGCCAGTCACCGTGCCTTGATATCGCGGTCGGTTTCGATAACTTCGAAGCGGCGCGGCAGATGACGGCGGCGATTATCGCCCGCGGCCACCGCCACGTTGCTTATCTCGGCGCGCGTCTTGATGAACGTACTATCATCAAACAGAAGGGGTACGAGCAGGCGATGCTCGATGCGGGCATGACGCCCTACAGCGTGATGGTGGAGCAGTCCTCGTCCTATTCATCCGGGATTGAGCTGATGCGCCAGGCGCGCCGCGAATACCCGCAGCTTGACGGCATCTTTTGCACCAACGATGACCTCGCGGTCGGCGCGGCCTTTGAGTGCCAGCGCCTGGGGCTGAAGATCCCGGACGACATGGCGATAGCCGGTTTCCACGGCCACGATATCGGCCAGGTGATGGAGCCGCGGCTGGCCAGCGTCCTGACCCCGCGCGAGCGGATGGGGCGCATTGGCGCCGAACGTCTGCTGGCGCGCATTCGTGGCGAAGCGATTACCCCTAAGATGTTAGATTTAGGTTTCACATTGTCACCGGGCGGATCAATTTAAACTGACAAGTTTGAAGTAGATCACACATATTCACATCTGGCACGAATGGATATTGCTTCTCCACAGGTCCGGCATGACAATGTTACCGATAACAGTTACCCGTAACAATTAACCGATACGCCGCCTTCGCGCTCAATGAGTCAGCCCCGGCGCGGCGTACCTGTCCGGTGGGAGGATGCTTTGAGCACGACTAATCATGATCACCACGTCTACGTTCTGATGGGCGTTTCCGGCAGCGGGAAATCCGCTGTCGCCAGCGAAGTGGCGCATCAGCTGCATGCCGCGTTTCTCGACGGCGACTTTCTGCATCCGCGCAGCAATATCACCAAGATGGCCTCCGGTGAGCCGCTCAACGATGACGACCGTACCCCGTGGCTGCAGGCGCTAAATGACGCCGCGTTTGCCATGCAGCGTACCAATAAGGTGTCGCTGATCGTCTGTTCGGCGCTGAAGAAGAGCTATCGCGACATTCTGCGCAAGGGCAACCCGAACCTCTCCTTCATCTACCTGAAAGGCGACTTCGAGGTGATCGAAAACCGTCTGAAGGCGCGTAAAGGACACTTCTTCAAAACCCAAATGTTGGTGACGCAGTTTGAAACGCTGCAGGAACCAGGCGCCGACGAGAGCGATGTGCTTATCGTCGATATCGACCAGCCGCTGGAAGGCGTGGTGGCCAGCACCATTGAGGTGATCAACAAAGGCAGTCACTAGTGAGTACTTTAACGCTTGTTTTAACAGCAGTCGGCTCGGTATTGCTGCTGCTGTTTTTAGTCATGAAGGCGCGGATGCACGCCTTCGTGGCTTTGATGGTGGTTTCTATTGGCGCAGGTCTCTTCTCCGGCATGCCGCTGGATAAAATCGCGGCGACGATGGAAAAGGGGATGGGCGGTACGCTGGGCTTCCTGGCGATCGTCGTCGCGCTGGGCGCGATGTTCGGGAAGATCCTGCATGAAACGGGGGCGGTCGATCAGATTGCCGTCAAGATGCTCAAATCCTTCGGCCACAATCGCGCGCACTATGCGATTGGTCTCGCCGGCCTCATCTGCGCGCTGCCGCTGTTTTTCGAAGTGGCGATCGTGCTACTGATCAGCGTCGCCTTCTCGATGGCGCGCCATACCGGCACTAACCTCGTGAAGCTGGTGATCCCGCTGTTTGCCGGGGTGGCCGCCGCCGCGGCGTTCCTGCTGCCGGGACCGGCGCCGATGCTGCTGGCGTCGCAAATGCACGCCGACTTTGGCTGGATGATCCTGATTGGCCTGTGCGCGGCCATTCCGGGAATGATTATCGCCGGGCCGCTGTGGGGCAACTTCATCAGCCGCTACGTTGAGCTGCATATTCCTGACGACGTGACGGAGCCGCATCTCGGCGAAGGCAAAATGCCCTCCTTCGGCTTCAGCCTGTCGCTGATCCTGCTGCCGCTGGTGCTGGTAGGCCTGAAAACCATCGCCGCGCGCTTTGTGCCGGTGGGGTCGACCGCTTACGAATGGTTTGAATTTATCGGTCACCCATTCACCGCGATCCTGGTAGCCTGCCTGGTGGCGATCTACGGCCTGGCGGTACGTCAGGGGATGGCGAAAGACCGGGTGATGGAGATCTGCGGTCATGCGCTGCAGCCGGCGGGCATTATCCTGCTGGTGATCGGGGCAGGCGGCGTCTTCAAGCAGGTGCTGGTTGACTCCGGCGTCGGCCCGGCGCTGGGTGAAGCGCTGACCGGCATGGGGCTGCCAATTGCCATTACCTGCTTCGTGCTGGCGGCGGCGGTGCGTATCATCCAGGGGTCCGCCACCGTGGCGTGCCTGACGGCGGTCGGCCTGGTGATGCCGGTGATTGAGCAGCTGAACTACAGCGGCGCGCAGATGGCGGCCTTGTCTATCTGTATCGCCGGCGGCTCGATTGTCGTGAGCCATGTGAACGACGCCGGCTTTTGGCTGTTCGGTAAATTTACCGGCGCCACCGAAGCCCAGACGCTGAAAACCTGGACGATGATGGAAACCATCCTCGGCACCACCGGGGCGATTGTCGGCATGATCGCCTTCCAGCTGCTGAGCTAAGTCTGTTCGCCACCCGCTCGCGGGTGGCCAAAAGCCAGGGTAACGCCGTTTACCCTGGCTTCCCGGCGATAAGCCGCGCTTTTTCCCTCTTTTCTCTTTCCGCTCCTCGCCTTTATTAGCGCTACGACGATGCTCGTATCCTTCGGCAAGCCTTGCTGCACCTGGGTTTGTTGCCTGTTTTTGGCAAGGGGGAAATCAGCGGATTTCGCGCTTAATCCATAATCAGGATCAATAAAATCGCGACGGAAAATGTTCCATTCCCTTGGTGATTTCCCCGATAATCATTGCGCTTTGACGACGACCAGCGACGGTGGACAATGTGCAGGATAAGTTGCTTTTCTGATTGTTCAGCAATCATTGATTAATTTCACTTGCGACTTTAGCTGCATTTTGTAAGGTGAGGGATAATCCAGTTGGAAACTGGTCAGGCACAAACAGCACACACCTCGCAGGAATACGTTATGAAAAATGTTGGTTTTATCGGCTGGCGCGGAATGGTCGGCTCTGTTCTCATGCAACGCATGGTTGAAGAGCGCGATTTCGACGCCATTCGCCCGGTGTTCTTCTCTACCTCCCAGCTGGGACAGCCAGCGCCGTCTTTCGGCGGTAGCACCGGTGGCACGCTCCAGGATGCGTTCGATCTGGACGCGCTGAAGGCACTGGACATTATTGTCACGTGCCAGGGCGGCGATTACACCAACGAGATTTACCCGAAGCTGCGCGAAAGCGGCTGGCAGGGTTACTGGATTGACGCTGCCTCTTCGCTGCGCATGAAGGACGATGCGATCATTATCCTCGACCCGGTTAACCAGGACGTGATCACCGCCGGCCTGAACAACGGCGTAAAAACCTTTGTCGGCGGCAACTGTACCGTCAGCCTGATGCTGATGTCCCTCGGCGGCCTGTTTGCCCAGGATCTGGTGGAGTGGGTCAGCGTGGCGACATACCAGGCGGCTTCCGGCGGCGGCGCGCGTCATATGCGCGAACTGCTGAGCCAGATGGGCCAGCTGCACAACCATGTCGCGGCAGAGCTGGCGGACCCGGCTTCCGCCATTCTGGAGATCGAGCGCAAAGTGACGTCGCTGACCCGCAGCGGCGAGCTGCCGGTGGATAACTTCGGCGTACCGCTGGCGGGCAGCCTGATCCCGTGGATCGACAAACAGCTGGATAACGGCCAGAGCCGCGAAGAGTGGAAAGGCCAGGCGGAGACCAACAAGATCCTCGCCACCTCGTCCGTTATCCCGGTAGACGGCCTGTGCGTCCGCGTTGGCGCGCTGCGCTGCCACAGCCAGGCGTTCACCATCAAGCTGAAAAAAGATGTCTCTATCCCGACCGTTGAGGAGCTGCTGGCCGCGCATAACCCGTGGGCTAAAGTGGTACCGAACGATCGCGACATTACCATGCGCGAGCTGACCCCAGCCGCGGTGACTGGCACCCTGACCACCCCGGTAGGACGCCTGCGTAAACTGAATATGGGGCCGGAGTATCTGTCGGCCTTTACCGTTGGCGACCAGCTGCTGTGGGGCGCCGCGGAGCCGCTGCGCCGGATGCTTCGCCAGCTGGCGTAAGCGCAGGATGAACAGAAAGGGGGTCTTCGAGCCCCCTTTTTTTTTGCGTAATACAAGGAGTAAACGCGGATGTTAGATTTTTCCCCACGGAGGTAACTCAGCCTTGGCTATGCTTTAAGTAAGGAATTCCTTACCTGAAGGTGGGACGGAGCAGAAGGATGCAGAAAGCGCTGCGCCGTTCAGGTCAAAAAAAGTCGCCAGTTACAGGAATGAGCGACACTTACAACAGGATGAAAGCATGTCTAATCATATCGATAGAGACGTGATTAATGCGCTAATCGCCGGTCATTTCGCGGACCCTTTTTCCGTGCTCGGCATGCACCGTACCGACGCCGGGCTGGAAGTGCGCGCATTATTACCCGATGCCACCGATGTGTGGGTTATTGAACCGAAAACCGGACGCAAAGTCGGCAAGCTCGAATGCCTCGACTCGCGTGGTTTCTTCAGCGGCGTTCTGCCGCGGCGTAAAAACGCCTTTCGCTATCAGTTGGCCGTCACCTGGCACGGGCAGCAGAATCTGATTGATGACCCTTATCGCTTTGGTCCGCTGCTGCAGGATCTTGACGTCTGGCTGCTGTCGGAAGGGACCCACCTGCGCCCTTACGAAACGCTGGGCGCGCACGCCGCCACCATGGACGGCGTCACCGGCACCCGTTTCTCGGTATGGGCGCCGAACGCCCGTCGCGTTTCGGTGGTGGGGCAATTTAACTACTGGGACGGCCGGCGCCACCCGATGCGATTCCGCAAAGAGTCCGGCATCTGGGAACTGTTCGTCCCCGGCGCGCACAATGGCCAGCTGTATAAATTCGAGCTGATTGACGCCCACGGCCATCTGCGGGTCAAAGCCGATCCTTACGCCTTTGAATCGCAAATGCGTCCGGAAAGCGCCTCGCTTATCTGCGACCTGCCGCCTAAAGTCGAACAGCCGGCGGACCGCAAAGCGGCGAACCAGTTCGATGCCCCTGTCTCTATCTATGAAGTGCATCTTAGCTCATGGCGTCGCCATACCGACAATAATTTCTGGCTGAGCTACCGCGAGCTGGCCGACCAGCTGGTGCCCTACGCGAAATGGATGGGCTTCACCCATCTCGAGCTGCTGCCGGTTAACGAGCACCCGTTCGACGGCAGCTGGGGCTATCAACCCACCGGCCTCTATGCGCCGACCCGCCGATTCGGCACCCGCGATGATTTCCGTTACTTTATCAACGCCGCGCACGCCGCCGGGCTAAACGTCATTCTGGACTGGGTGCCTGGCCACTTCCCGGCGGATGATTTTGCCCTTGCCTCTTTCGATGGCACCGCGCTGTATGAGCACAGCGATCCGCGCGAGGGGTATCACCAGGACTGGAATACCCTGATCTACAACTACGGACGCCGCGAAGTCAGCAACTTCCTGGTGGGAAATGCGCTGTACTGGATCGAACGCTTCGGCATCGATGCTCTGCGCGTCGACGCGGTGGCCTCGATGATCTATCGCGACTATAGCCGCAAGGCGGGGGAGTGGATCCCCAACGAATACGGCGGCCGGGAAAATCTGGAAGCCATTGAATTTCTGCGCAACACCAACCGCATCCTTGGCGAACAGACGCCGGGCGCGGTCACCATGGCGGAAGAGTCCACCGATTTCGCCGGGGTAACCCGTCCGCCAGCCGGCGGCGGCCTCGGTTTCTGGTTCAAATGGAACCTCGGCTGGATGCACGACACCCTGGATTACATGAAACTCGATCCGGTGCACCGCCGCTTCCATCACGACAAAATGACCTTCGGCATGCTCTACAACTACACCGAGAACTTTGTGCTGCCGCTCTCCCACGATGAAGTGGTGCACGGCAAAAAATCGATTCTCGACCGCATGCCGGGGGACGCCTGGCAGAAGTTCGCCAACCTGCGCGCCTACTACGGCTGGCTGTTCGCCTTCCCGGGGAAAAAGCTGCTGTTTATGGGCAATGAGTTCGCCCAGGGCCGCGAGTGGAACCATGACGGCAGCCTCGACTGGCATCTGCTGGAGGGCGGCGACAACTGGCACCACGGCGTCCAGCGGCTGGTGCGCGACTTGAACCATACCTATCGCCACCATAAGGCGCTGCACGAGCTGGACTTTGACCCGTACGGCTTCGAATGGCTGGTGGTGGATGACCACGAGCGCTCAGTGTTTGTCTTTGTGCGCCGCGACCGGGCGGGGAACGAGATTATCGTCGCCAGCAACTTCACGCCGGTGCCGCGCCACGACTACCGCTTCGGCATCAACCAGCCGGGCCGCTGGCGCGAGGCGTTGAATACCGACTCAATGCACTATCACGGCAGCAACCAGGGCAACGGCGGGGTGGTGGAAAGTGATGCCATCCCCAGCCACGGTCGCGAACATTCGCTGTCCCTGACCCTGCCGCCGCTGGCGACGATCTGGCTGGTCCGGGAGGCGCAATGACCAACCTCGCGGCAGGCAAGCCTGCGCCGTTGGGCGCCAGCTATGACGGCAAGGGGGTGAACTTCGCCCTCTTCTCCGCCCACGCGGAGCGGGTGGAGCTGTGCGTGTTCGACGAGCAGGGCAACGAGCAACGCTTCGATCTCCCGGCGCGCAGCGGCGACATCTGGCACGGCTGGCTGGCTGCCGTCGGGCCGGGCCTGCGCTACGGCTACCGGGTGCATGGCCCCTGGGATCCGGCGCAGGGACACCGCTTTAACCCGGCCAAGCTGCTGCTCGATCCCTGCGCTCACCGGGTTGAGGGCGATCTGCCGGACGACGAGCGCCTGCACGGCGGAATGTGGCAACCGGATCATCGCGATAGCGCCGCGATAGCGCCAAAATCGCAGGTAGTGGATCTGCGTTACGACTGGCTGGGCGATAAACCGCCGCGTACCCCGTGGGGGGAAACGGTGATTTATGAAGCGCACGTGAAAGGGCTCACCCTGCTTAATCCGCAGCTGCCGGAAGCCATTCGCGGAACGTATAAGGCGCTGGGCCACCCGGTGATGATCGCTTACTTCAAATCGCTGGGCATCAGCGCCCTTGAACTGTTGCCGGTGGCGCAGTTCGCCAGCGAGCCGCGACTGCAGCGGATGGGGTTGAGCAACTACTGGGGCTACAACCCGCTGGCCTGGTTCGCGCTGGATCCGCGCTATGCCAGCGACCCGACGCGCGCCCTGGATGAGTTTCGCGATGCGGTTAAGGCGCTACATGCCGCCGGTATCGAGGTGATTCTGGATATCGTGCTCAACCATAGCGCGGAAATCGATCTTGAAGGTCCCACCGTCTCCCTGCGCGGAATCGACAACCGTAGCTATTATTGGGTAAGGGAAGATGGCGATTATCACAACTGGACCGGGTGCGGGAATACGCTCAATCTCAGCCACCCGGGGGTAGTGGAACTGGCGCGCCAGTGTTTGCGCTTCTGGGTGGATGAGTGCCATGTCGACGGTTTTCGCTTCGATCTCGCCTCAGTGATGGGGCGGACGCCGGAATTCCGCCAGGATGCGCCGCTGTTCGAGGCTATCCGCCACGACAGCGTGCTGTCGCAGGTGAAACTGATCGCCGAACCCTGGGATATCGGCCCGGGGGGCTACCAGGTGGGCAATTATCCCCCGCTGTTCGCCGAGTGGAACGACCATTTTCGCGATAGCGCCCGCCGCTTCTGGCTGCAGCAAAACGTCTCCCTGGGGGATTTCGCGCAACGCTTCGCGGCCTCCAGCGATCTCTTTGCCCGTGATGGCAAGCCGCCATCGGCGACGGTCAATCTGGTGACGGCCCACGATGGCTTCACGCTGCGCGACTGCGTTTGTTTCAATCAGAAACACAATGAGGCGAACGGGGAGGAGAATCGCGATGGGACTAACAATAACTACAGCAACAATCATGGTATAGAAGGATTAGAAGCTAATTTTGCGGTGATTGAACGGCGACGCGCCAGCGTGCATGCGCTGCTGACGACGCTGCTGCTGGCTCAGGGGACGCCGATGCTGCTGGCGGGCGATGAGCAGGGCCACAGCCAGCACGGCAACAATAATGCCTACTGTCAGGACAACGCCCTGACCTGGCTCGACTGGCGCCAGGCGAACCCGGGATTAACCGCCTTTACCGCGGCGCTGATCCACCTGCGCCGGCGCATTCCAGCGCTCACCCGCAACCGCTGGTGGCAGGAGGGGGATGGCAGCGTCCGCTGGCTTAATCGCCATGCCCAGCCGCTGACTGCCGGGGAGTGGCAGCAGGGGGCAGCGTGTATGCAGATCCAGTTGTCGGATCGCTGGCTGCTCACGCTGAACGCCACCGCAGAGGTGGTCGATATGGTTTTACCCGAGGGGGAATGGCGCGCCGTTCCTCCATTCGCCGGAGAGGATAATCCGGTCATCATGGCTGTCTGGCATGGGCCCGCGCACGGAGTGTGCGTATTTCAAAGGTCGTAAGCCCTGAAGCTTCCGGTTGAACCCGTGGCGGCGGCGCGGCGGGATGAGCAGGAAAGCGGGGGTGTAAAAAGGAGTTAATCATGGTTAGGCTTGAAAAAAACGATCCGCTGATGCTGGCGCGTCAATTACCTATCAAATCCGTGGCGTTGATCCTCGCGGGCGGCCGTGGCACCCGGCTTAAGGATCTCACCATTAAGCGTGCGAAACCTGCCGTTCACTTCGGCGGCAAGTTCCGTATTATCGATTTCGCATTATCTAACTGCATTAACTCAGGGATCCGCCGCATCGGCGTTATTACCCAGTATCAGTCGCATACGCTGGTGCAGCACATCCAGCGCGGCTGGTCGTTCTTCAGCGAAGAGATGAACGAGTTTGTCGATCTGCTGCCGGCCCAACAGCGCGTACACGGCGAAAACTGGTATCGTGGCACGGCGGACGCGGTGACGCAGAACCTGGACATCATCAGCCGCTACAAGGCCGAGTACGTGGTGATCCTCGCGGGCGACCATATTTATAAGCAGGACTACTCGCGCATGCTGATCGACCATGTCGAAAAAGGGGCGCGTTGCACCGTGGCCTGCATGCCGGTGCCCATTGAAGAGGCATCCGCCTTCGGCGTCATGGCGGTCGACGAAAACGAAAAAATCATTGAGTTTGTCGAGAAACCCGCCAACCCGCCGGCGATGCCGACCGACCCGACCAAATCGCTGGCCAGCATGGGCATTTATGTCTTCGACGCCGCCTATCTTTATGAGCTGCTGGAGGAAGACGATCGCAACGAGAACTCCAGCCATGATTTCGGCAAAGACATCATTCCGAAGATCACCGAAGCTGGCATGGCTTATGCACATCCTTTCCCGCTCTCCTGCGTGCAGTCCGACCCGAACGCCGAGCCGTACTGGCGCGACGTGGGGACGCTGGAGGCCTACTGGAAGGCCAACCTCGATCTGGCGTCAGTTACGCCGGAGCTGGATATGTACGACCAGAACTGGCCGATCCGTACCCATATGGAATCGCTGCCGCCGGCGAAGTTCGTGCAGGACCGTTCCGGAAGCCACGGCATGACCCTGAACTCGCTGGTCTCCGGGGGCTGCATTATCTCCGGGTCGGTGGTGGTACAGTCGGTGCTGTTCCCGCGCGTGCGGGTGAACTCATTCTGTAACATTGATTCGGCAGTCTTGTTGCCAGATGTCTGGGTGGGGCGCTCATGCCGCCTGCGTCGCTGCGTGATTGACCGCGCCTGCGTCATCCCGGAAGGAATGGTGATTGGTGAGAACGCGGAAGAGGATGCACGCCGCTTCTATCGCTCAGAGGAAGGTATCGTGCTGGTGACCCGCGACATGCTGCGGAAATTGGGGCACAAACAGGAGCGCTAATGCAGGTCTTACATGTATGTTCTGAGATGTTCCCGCTGTTAAAGACGGGCGGTCTGGCGGACGTCATCGGCGCGCTGCCGGCGGCGCAAATCGCGGAGGGTATCGATACGCGCGTGCTGTTGCCGGCGTTTCCCGATATCCGCCGCGGCGTGGTGGATGCCCAGGTGGTGACCCGCCGGGATACGTTCGCCGGGCGGATCACGCTGCTGTACGGCCACTTTAACGGCGTGGGGATCTATCTGATAGACGCCCCGCATCTCTATGACCGGCCGGGGAGCCCTTACCACGATACCAACCAGCACGCTTATACCGACAACGTTCTGCGCTTTGCGCTGCTGGGCTGGGTGGGAAGCGAAATGGCCAGCGGACTGGATCCGTTCTGGCGCCCGGATGTGGTCCATGCCCACGACTGGCACGCCGGCCTGACGCCGGCCTACCTGGCGGCGCGCGGGCGTCCGGCTAAATCGGTCTTTACCGTGCACAACCTGGCGTACCAGGGGATGTTTTACTCCTGGCATATGAATGATATCGAGCTGCCGTGGTCGTTTTACAACATGCATGGCCTCGAGTTTAACGGCCAGATCTCGTTTCTGAAGGCCGGTCTTTACTACGCCGACCATATTACGGCGGTGAGCCCGACCTATGCGCGCGAGATCACCGAGCCGCAGTACGCCTACGGCATGGAGGGGCTGCTGCGTCAGCGCCATCATGAAGGGCGGCTGTCGGGAATTCTCAACGGCGTTGACGACGGTATTTGGAGCCCGCAAAACGACCTCCTGCTGCCGATGCGCTACGATCGCGACACGCTGGAGGAGAAGGCGGAGAACAAGCGTCAGCTGCAGATCGCCATGGGCCTGAAGGTCGATGATAAAGCGCCGCTGTTTGCCGTCGTCAGCCGTCTCACCAGCCAGAAAGGGCTGGATCTGGTGCTCGAAGCGCTGCCGGGCCTGCTTGAGCAGGGCGGCCAGCTGGCGCTGCTGGGCGCTGGCGACCCGGTGCTGCAGGAAGGGTTCCTTGCCGCCGCTGCCGAACACCCGGGCAAGGTGGGGGTGCAGATTGGCTATCATGAGGCCTTCTCCCACCGCATTATGGGGGGCGCCGACGTCATTCTGGTCCCGAGCCGCTTTGAACCCTGCGGCCTGACCCAGCTGTACGGTCTGAAGTACGGTACGCTGCCGCTGGTGCGCCGCACAGGCGGGCTGGCGGACACGGTCTCTGACAGTTCGCTGGAGAACCTTGCCGATGGTCTGGCGACAGGTTTTGTCTTTGAGGACAGCAATGCGCTGTCATTGCTGCGCGCTATACGTCGCGCCTTTGTCCTCTGGTCGCGCCCATCGCTCTGGCGCTATGTGCAGCGTCAGGCGATGAATATGGATTTTAGCTGGCAGGTTGCCGCGAACTCCTATCGCGAACTTTATCAACGCTTGATGTAATCACTGGAGTCATTGTTATGAATGTACCCTTTAGCTATGCATCACCGACGCTGAGCGTTGAGGCGTTAAAACATTCTATTGCCTATAAGCTGATGTTTATCATCGGTAAAGATCCGGCCATCGCCAACAAGCATGAATGGCTTAACGCCACGCTGTTTGCCGTTCGCGATCGCATGGTGGAGCGCTGGCTGCGCTCCAACCGCGCGCAGCTCTCGCAGGAAGTGCGCCAGGTATACTATCTGTCGATGGAGTTCCTGATCGGCCGTACCCTCTCGAATGCCCTGTTGTCGCTCGGCATCTATGACGATGTGAGCAGCGCGCTGGCGGAGATGGGGCTCGATCTCGAAGAGCTGATCGATGAAGAGAACGACCCCGGGCTTGGCAACGGCGGTCTGGGCCGCCTGGCGGCCTGCTTCCTTGACTCCCTGGCGGCGCTGGGGCTGCCGGGACGTGGCTACGGGATCCGCTACGACTACGGGATGTTTAAACAGAATATCGTCGATGGCCGGCAAAAAGAGTCCCCTGACTACTGGCTGGAGTACGGTAACCCGTGGGAGTTTGAGCGCCACAACACCCGCTATAAAGTGCGCTTCGGCGGCCGCATTCAGCAGGAGGGGAAGAAAACCCGCTGGATAGAGACGGAAGAGATCATTGCCGAAGCCTACGATCAGATTATCCCCGGCTTTGACACCGACGCCACCAACACGCTGCGTCTGTGGAGCGCGCAGGCCAGTAGCGAAATTAACCTCGGTAAGTTTAACCAGGGCGACTACTTCGCCGCGGTAGAGGATAAGAACCACTCCGAAAACGTCTCCCGCGTCCTCTATCCGGACGACTCGACCTACTCCGGCCGCGAGCTGCGCCTGCGCCAGGAGTATTTCCTCGTCTCGGCCACGGTGCAGGATATTCTGAACCGCCACTATCTGTTGCATAAGACCTATGACAACCTGGCGGACAAGATAGCCATCCACCTGAATGACACCCACCCGGTGCTGTCGATACCGGAGCTGATGCGCCTGCTTATCGACGAGCATAAATTCAGCTGGGACGAGGCGTTCGAGGTGACCTGTCAGGTCTTCTCCTATACCAACCATACCCTGATGAGCGAAGCGCTCGAGACCTGGCCGGTGGATATGCTGGGCAAAATTCTCCCGCGCCATCTGCAGATTATCTTTGAGATTAACGACTACTTCCTCAAGACCCTGCAGGAGCAGTATCCCAACGATACCGCGCTGCTCAGCCGGACCTCGATTATCGACGAGTCAAACGGCCGTCGCGTGCGGATGGCCTGGCTGGCGGTGGTGGTCAGCCACAAGGTCAATGGGGTGTCGGAGCTACATTCCCGATTGATGGTGGAGTCGCTGTTTGCCGAATTCGCCAAAATTTTCCCGATGCGCTTTATCAACGTGACCAACGGCGTCACGCCGCGCCGCTGGCTGGCGCTGGCCAACCCGCCGCTCTCCAAAGTGCTGGATGAGCATATCGGCCGCACCTGGCGGACCGATCTGAGCCAGCTTGACGAGCTGAAGCAGCATATCGACTATCCGACGGTCAATCAGGCAGTGCGTCAGGCTAAACTGGAAAACAAACAGCGGCTGGCCAGCTATATTGCGCAGCAGCTTAATGTGGTGGTGAATCCGAAGGCGCTGTTTGATGTGCAGATCAAACGCATTCACGAGTACAAACGCCAGCTGATGAATGTGCTGCACGTCATTACCCGCTATAACCGGATCAAAGCCGATCCGCAGGCGGAGTGGGTGCCGCGGGTGAACATTTTCGCCGGTAAGGCGGCTTCAGCCTACTACATGGCCAAGCATATTATTCACCTGATCAACGATGTGGCGGCGGTGATCAATAACGATCCGCAGATTGGCGACAAGCTGAAGGTCGTTTTTATCCCCAACTACAGCGTTAGCCTGGCGCAGCTGATCATTCCGGCGGCAGACCTGTCGGAACAGATCTCGCTCGCAGGCACGGAAGCCTCCGGCACCAGTAATATGAAGTTTGCCCTTAACGGCGCGCTGACGATCGGCACCCTCGACGGGGCGAACGTGGAGATGCAGGAGCACGTGGGCGAAGAGAATATCTTTATCTTCGGCAACACCGCGGAAGAGGTGGAGGAGCTGCGTCGCAGCGGCTATAAACCGCGCGAATATTACGAGCAGGATGAAGAGCTTCACCAGGCGCTGACGCAGATCGGTACCGGCGTTTTCAGCCCGGCGGAACCGGGGCGCTACCGCGACCTGCTGGATTCGCTGATTAACTTTGGCGACCACTACCAGGTGCTGGCGGACTATCGTAGCTATGTAGACTGCCAGGATCGCGTCGACGAGCTGTATCAACATCCGGAAGAGTGGGCCTACAAGGCGATGCTGAATATTGCCAATATGGGCTACTTCTCTTCCGACCGGACGATCCAGGAGTACGCGAAATACATCTGGCATATCGACCCGGTAAGGCTGTAAGCCAGTCAACGCAACACAACGGGGCCATTTGGCCCCGTTGTTTCATTATTGCGGTTGGATCCGGCCTCAGGCGTTTGCGCAGGCCCGCGCAGCCGGGCGCGTTAAGACGCTAACGACAGCTCAGACTTTCCCGCATGCTGCGCCAGCCATTCGCTGATGCGCGCCTGCTGCTCGCCATTCAGCCACATGCCCTGTTTGGTTCGACGCCAGATGGCGTCATCCAGGCTGCGCACCCATTCATGCTCAACCAGATACTTCAGCTCGGCTTCATAAAACTCATGGCCGAAATCTTCCCCCAGATCGCTCAGAGCGCTGGCTTCCTTCAGGATCCACTCGCTGTTGCTCCCGTAGGTGCGGGCATAATGGCGGGCCAGTGATTCACTGATGAACGGGAAGCGACGGCGCAGTTTTGCTGCGTAGTCGTCGCGGTCGCCGCCGATATCGCCGCCGGGGAGCACCGCGGTTTTGGTCCATGCCGGGCCGATCCCTTTGTAATAGGGGGTCAGTTTTTCCAGCGCATGCTCGGCCAGTTTGCGATAGGTGGTCAGCTTCCCGCCGAAGACGGAGAGCAGCGGCGCCTGACCGTTCTCATCGTGAATATCCAGCGTGTAGTCGCGGGTGATCGCCTGCGGTGAATCCGACTCGTCGTCGCACAGCGGACGGACGCCAGAGTAGGTCCAGACGATATCGTCCCGGCTGAGGGTCTTTTTAAAGTGCGCGTTATAGACGTTCAGCAGGTAATTAATCTCTTTATCATCAATGGCCACCGCTTTCGGATCGCCCTTATACTCGACGTCCGTCGTGCCGATGATGGAGAACTCATCCATCCACGGGATAACAAACACAATACGTTTATCTTCGTTTTGCAGAATGTAGGCCTGCTTCTGGGTATGCACCCGCGGCACCACGATGTGGCTGCCCTTGATCAGGCGAATACCGTAAGGCGAGCGGAGATGCATCCCTTCGTCGAAGAACTGTTTGACCCATGGACCGGTGGCATTGACCAGACCGCGCGCCTTCCAGGTAAACTTCTCGCCGCTATCGATATCTTCCGCTTCCACCACCCACAGGCCGTTCTCCCGTTTTGCCGAGATGGCGCGAGTGCGGGTCCGCACCTCGCCGCCTTTGCGGACGACCATCTGCGCATTGGCCAGCACCAGGCGGGCATCGTCGACCCAGCAGTCGGAATATTCGAAACCGCGCACAATTTCCGGCTTAAGTACCGATTCTGCGCCAAAACGCAAGCCGGTGGATCCCGGCAGACTGGTGCGTTTGCCCAGATGATCGTACATAAACAAGCCGATGCGGATCATCCATGCCGGACGCAGATGCGGGCGATGCGGGAGACGAAAGCGCATCGGGAAGGCGATATGCGGGGCCATTTTTAACAGCACTTCGCGTTCGGCCAGCGCTTCGCTGACCAGGCGGAACTCATAGTGTTCGAGGTAGCGTAGCCCGCCGTGGATCAGTTTGGAACTGGCGCTGGAGGTGGCGCAGGCGAGATCGCGCGCTTCCAGCATCAGTACGGATAAACCACGCCCGGCGGCATCTGCCGCGATACCGGCACCGTTGATGCCTCCGCCTATCACAATCAGATCTTTGGTTTCCACGTTCTTACCCTCTCACACTTTCGTTTAAGCTCACAAATGCTCGATATCGCTCACTATAGCAAACAAACGCGCTTTTGGTAACATCAAAAAAACATTTTGGAGTGATGGGTGTAACATATTGGCGTTTCTTTACCGCCTGACGGTACACTACAGGGTAAAATTGGGCCGGCCACTGCCCGTCATGACGAGAAAGAGAAGAGAACCATGGAACAGTTTGAATGTATCAACGTTGAAGAAGCGCACCAGAAACTGCATCAGCAGACGGCGGTTTTGGTCGATATCCGCGATCCGCAAAGCTATGCGATGGGCCATACGCCGGGCGCGTTTCATCTGACCAACGATACCCTGGGCGCGTTTATGCGTGACAACGACTTTGACACGGCGGTGATGGTGATGTGCTATCACGGCAACAGCAGCAAGGGCGCCGCGCAGTATCTGCTGCAGCAGGGGTTTGATAAGGTCTACAGCGTTGACGGCGGGTTCGACGCCTGGCATCGCCATTTCCCGGCGGAAGTGGCGCACGGGACGTTTTAACGACTGGCAGGTATACTATCTCCCTTTGTGTGGAATAAGCGATTCGCTGCATGTTAATGATTACCTCTTTTGCCAACCCGCGCGTGGCCCAGGCGTTTGTCGATTATATGGCGACGCAGGGGATTATCCTGACTATCCAGCAGCACACCCAGAGCGACGTCTGGCTGGCTGATGAGAGTCAGGCCGGACGCGTCAGGGCTGAGCTGGCGCGTTTTCTCGAAAACCCGGCGGACCCGCGCTATCTGGCGGCGAGCTGGCAGTCCGGTCAGACCAACAGCGGGTTGCGCTATCAGCGCTTTCCTTTCTTTGCCACGCTGCGGCATAACGCCGGCCCGTTCACCTGGGCGATTCTGCTGATCTGCATCGCGGTATTCATCCTGCAAAATCTGCTGGGCGATCAGCCGGTGATGATTTGGCTGGCCTGGCCCTACGATCCTTCGCTGCAGTTCGAAGCCTGGCGCTATTTCAGCCATGCTTTCATGCATTTCTCGCTGATGCATATTCTCTTCAACCTGCTATGGTGGTGGTATCTCGGCGGCGCGGTGGAAAAGCGCATCGGCAGCGGCAAGCTGGTGGTGATCACCGTCATCAGCGCCCTGCTGAGCGGCTTTGTGCAGCATCAGTTTAGCGGCCCATGGTTTGGCGGGCTGTCGGGCGTGGTTTACGCGCTGATGGGCTATGTCTGGCTGCGGGGCGAGCGCGATCCGCAGAGCGGTATTTATCTGCAGCGCGGGTTGATACTCTTCTCTTTAGTGTGGTTAATTGCTGGCTGGTTTGACGTTTTCGGCATGGCGATCGCCAACGGCGCGCACGTGGCTGGTCTGGCGACCGGCCTGGCGATGGCGTTTGTCGATACCTTGCATGGGCGAAAACGCGCATAAAGACTTACCGACAGGGGTCGGGTAGGCGACATTTTTCCAGGGATATTTCATGAAACAAACACAACGTCATGACGCCATTATCGAGCTGGTAAAAAAACAGGGTTACGTCAGCACGGAAGAGCTGGTTGAGCAGTTCG
Source organism: Klebsiella sp. GG_Kp146 (assembly GCF_040061975.1). Taxonomy (NCBI): domain Bacteria; kingdom Pseudomonadati; phylum Pseudomonadota; class Gammaproteobacteria; order Enterobacterales; family Enterobacteriaceae; genus Klebsiella; species Klebsiella sp. GG_Kp146. Next base: position 69,877 of record NZ_JBEAHA010000008.1, on the reverse strand, counting down.
CGGTCAGCCCGCAGACCATCCGCCGCGACCTGAACGATTTAGCCGAACAGAAAATGATCCTCCGTCATCACGGCGGCGCGGCGCTGCCCTCCAGCTCGGTGAACACCTCCTGGCACGATCGCAAAGCGACCCAGACGGCGGAGAAAGAGCGTATCGCCCGGCGGGTGGCCAGCGAGATCCCGGACGGGGCGACGCTGTTTATCGATATCGGCACCACGCCGGAAGCGGTGGCGCACGCCCTGCTCGATCACAACGATTTGCGGATTGTGACCAATAACCTGAACGTCGCCAACACGCTGATGGTGAAAGAGGACTTCCGCATTATTCTCGCCGGCGGCGAACTGCGCAGCCGCGACGGCGGGATCATCGGGGAAGCCACCCTCGACTTTATCTCGCAGTTCCGTCTCGACTTCGGCATTCTCGGCATCAGCGGCGTCGACAGCGATGGCTCGCTGCTGGAGTTTGATTATCATGAAGTGCGCACCAAGCGCGCGATTATTGAGAATTCACGCCACGTGATGCTGGTGGTGGATCATACCAAGTTTGGCCGTAACGCGATGGTCAACATGGGCAGCATCAGCATGGTCGATGCGGTCTATACCGATGTGCTGCCCCCGGCGGGCGTGCTCAAGGTCATCACCGATAACAACCTCCAGCTCGAGCTGTGCTAAGCGACAACGGCGTCGTCAGACGCCGTATCCCATCATCTTAAGCAACTGCTGGGCATGCTGCACCGCGTCCTGACGGTGGGCGACGCCCAGTTTCTGATACAGGTTGCGAATATGGGTCTTGATGGTGGTGGCCGCCACGTCAAGCTCGCCGGCAATCTGCTCGTTGCTGTAGCCGGAATAGATTAAGCCAAGCACCTGCCATTCGCGCTGGGTCAGCGGGCTGGTGCGGATAAGCTCCGGCACCTCGGGGTGATTCAGCAGCCGCTCGACGAACCCTTCGTCAAAGTGGGCGAATTTGTGGCGATGATGCTGGTTGATGTCGCGCAGAATGCGCTGGGCGCGATGCTGCTCCAGCTCCGGCAGGGTGTTCAGCTGGATCAGCTGGCGCAGCTGCTGGGCCATCGCCTCGCCTTCAATCACAAAGTGGTTGATAAAGCCGGTGCGGTTGGCGAGCGTCAGGGCTTCCAGCAGGGCTTTCTGCGCTTCGCTCTTGCGTCCTGCCTGCCAGTACAGCTGGTTGAGCAGCAGCAGGTTGCGGTTGAGATCGCTCATCAAACGCAGTGAACGCGCATTTTCGTTCAGCTCTTCCAGCACCATTTCCGCCGGTTCGAAATCGCCCAGCAGGATCTGCGCGCGGGCAATATTGCGCCACTGGCTCTGCAGGAAGTGGTTATTGGCGAATTCCGGCTTCGGCGTCTGGCGCAGCCAGTTGGCCGCCGCGGTTTTATCGCCGGTCATCTGCCAGTAGATCACCCGCACCTTGTCGGCGTTGGAGACCCAGTCGCTGTGGTAGTGACCGTTACCGAGCAGGTTTTCCAGCCGGTTCAGGTGGCTACGGGCATTATCCAGATCGCCGCGCGCCAGAGAGCATTGCACCATCAGCGCCAGGCACTGCAGCTGCTGCTGCGGTTGATAAGTTGAGAGAACTGCCATCCCCTGGCGGGCGCAGGCTTCAGCCTCGTCGAGGCGCGCCCATGCCCACAGCAGCTGAGAGCGGATGCGCAGCAGGAACTCATGCATCGGCAACTGCTCAAGATGCTGTTCGCGTACCAGATGGAAGGCTTTCTCCTGGCTCTCCCAGGCGGCCTGCAGGAAGCCCTGGGCGAACAGAATTTCGCTTTGCTGAATGATGCTCCACAGGGCGTAATGCCAGACGTCGTGACGGCGGGCCATCTGTTCGGTCTGCTGCATCACGGCGAGAGATTTGGTCAGTTTCCCCTTACAGTGGAGGACTTCGCCATGTACCGAGGTGGCGACGATGCGGCTGTAATAGTTGGCCAGCGGCAGCTCTTCCAGCGCCACCATCGACAGACGTTCCGCTTCGTCCTGATCGCCGTCGTTAATCGCCACCTGCGCGCGCAGGGCGTTGAAGTCGCCATGCATCGCGATATCCATTTCGACGCTCATCTCCTGCTCGGCTCGCGCCAGCAGGGTGTTGACTTCGCTGTAGCGATGCTGGCTCTGCATCAGCCAGGCCTGCAGCAGGATCAGGCGCGGATTTTCCAGCAGATTTGACCAGGGCAGCGCCGACAGCGACTGCTCCAGCAGACCCAGTTCGCTATGGTTGAACATGCCCCAGGCGTGATTGAGCAAGATATCGCGCAGCATTTTGGCATCGCCGGCCGCCAGCGCATGGTGGATGGCCTCGCTGGGGAAGCCTTGCGCCATCCAGCTCTCCGCCGCGGCGCGGTGGATCTCCGGCAGTTCAACCGCCAGCTCCCACTGACAGCGCTGGCGCAGGAAACTGCCAAACAGCGGGTGATAGCGGAACCATTCGCCGGAATCATCCATCCGCTGCAGGAACAGCCCCTGACGTTCGATCTCCTCCAGCTGCATCTGGCCATTCTCTTCGCCGGTGACGCGCACGATTAACGCGTCGTTCATTGAGCGCAGCAGAGAGCTCTTCAGCAAAAAGTTGCGCGTGCGGGCGTCGACGTTATCCAGCACTTCATCCACCAGATAATCCGACAGATGGCTGGCGTTAATCCCGGCGAGGCGACGGGCGGAGTGTTGGGCGGAGGAGTTATTCTGGCGGGCGGAGAGGGCGATGAGCTGCAGCGCGGTGGCCCACCCGGCGACGTCGTCGCACAGCCGACTGCTGTCGTCGGCTTCGATAGGCGACGTCAGACGACAGTCGAAAAATTGTTTCGCTTCCTGGTGGGTAAAGGCCAGCTGCTGGCTGCCAATCTCCAGCAGCTGATCGCGGACGCGCAGGTTGGCAATGCCCAGCTGCGGCAGGTTCCGCGACAGGACCACGAGGGTCATATTCTCCGGCTGATGGCGCAGGAAAAAGCGCATCGCGTCATGGATCACCGGATTATTGATCAGGTGATAATCATCAATGACGAGGTACAGCGGGCGCTGCCAGTCGGCGAGTTCAATAAACAGCTGCGCAAAAAGAGAGGAGAGGCTGGCGTACTGGCGCTTTTGCACCATAGCTTCACTGGCCGCGCAGTGGTTGCCGGTGGCCTGCTGGATCGCCGCGATCAGATAGCTGGCAAAACGCTCCTGCTGGTTGTCGCCTTCGTCCAGCGAAAACCACCCAAGATCGTTTTTACCTGCGGCCCACTGAGAAATGAGCGTTGTTTTACCGTACCCGGCAGGACTGGTGATCAGCACGAGACGATAATTGTTCGCGCCGGAAAGTTTCGCCAGTAAACGCTCACGAACCACGGTGTGTTCAAGGCGGACCGGACGACTTAATTTGGACGGAATCAACATAGTTCTACATTTCGCTGTGCAAGAGAGAGGTTGCGATTTTTTTTGCGCTTCGTAATTAATATCTAATAAGGTCGGTGATTATGAAATTTATTGCAAGTTATGTCCGAAGTTTATGCTCTTGAATTTGCTCTATGTCACAAATTTCGACATTGGTTGCGAATGGGTAAAAATCGCAGGCAGGACTCGTCCTCAGCGGTTTTTAGCCGGCAGCTGGCGGAGCGGGGAGAGATTTATTTTATATCGGGAGTAGTTGTTTGTTTTTATTAAATTATTGTCAGTGATTTCTTAGAAGTAATCTTTTTTGCGGATTAATGTGATGAAATGTGCTTATTTTCCCGGAGGTCGCAATTCATTTTTTTAATAACCAGGCGAAAGGCGGGAAGCGTTTTGCCGCGTAGTGGCCTGTAACAAATTTTTACCCTGCACAGGTGACATCTCGACTGTCATACAGCGGTGATTTTTACAGCATATTTTGGCCTTCTCACCCACACTATAGTGGCCAGGATCACACTTTTCGCTCATCCCCGGTACTCCTCCCTGTCTAATCCCCGTCGGGATGAGGACGCTGAATCGGGAGGTCGGCACACTAGCGCCATCGTTTTAGTAAAGGACCCGGATCTCATTATGTCACAGACTTCATTTAACAAAGCTCAGTTTCAGGCTGCACTGACGCGTCAGTGGCAGCGTTTTGGTTTACAGTCCGCTTCCGAGATGACGCAGCGTCAATGGTGGCGCGCCGTCAGCGGAGCGCTGGCGGAACTTCTGTCGGCGCAGCCGGTGGCAAAACCAGCGCAAGGACAACGTCACGTTAACTACATCTCGATGGAGTTTCTGATTGGTCGCCTGACCGGCAACAACCTGCTCAACCTGGGCTGGTACGAGGGTGTGAGCGACGCGCTGAAAGGCTATGACGTCAACCTCACCGATCTGCTGGAAGAAGAGACCGACCCGGCGCTGGGTAACGGCGGCCTGGGCCGTCTGGCAGCCTGCTTCCTCGACTCCATGGCGACCGTGGGGCAGTCGGCGACCGGCTACGGCCTCAATTACCAGTATGGTCTGTTCCGCCAATCCTTTGACGATGGCCAGCAGAAGGAAGCCCCGGACGACTGGGGTCGCAGCAGCTACCCGTGGTTCCGCCATAACGAGGCGCTGGATGTCCAGGTCGGCATCGGCGGCAAAGTCAGCAAAAACGGCGAATGGCAGCCGGCGTTCGTCATTACCGGCGAAGCCTGGGACCTGCCGGTGCTCGGCTATCGCAACAACGTCGCCCAGCCGCTGCGTCTGTGGCAGGCCAAACACGCCCATCCGTTTAACCTGACCAAATTCAACGACGGCGATTTCCTGCGCGCCGAGCAGCAGGGCATCGACGCGGAAAAACTGACTAAGGTGCTGTACCCGAACGACAACCATCAGGCCGGTAAAAAACTGCGCCTGATGCAGCAGTACTTCCAGTGCGCCTGCTCAGTGGCCGATATCCTGCGTCGTCATCATCTGGCAGGTCGCAAGCTGGCCGAGCTGGCGGATTACGAAGTGATCCAGCTGAACGATACGCACCCGACCATCGCCATCCCGGAACTGCTGCGCGTGCTGATCGACGAACACCAGCTGAGCTGGGACGACGCCTGGGCGATCACCAGCAAAACCTTTGCTTACACCAACCATACCCTGATGCCGGAAGCGCTGGAGTGCTGGGATGAGAAGCTGGTGAAAGCGCTGCTGCCGCGCCATATGCAGATCATCAACGCGATTAACGACAAATTTAAACTGCTGGTGGACAAAACCTGGCCGGGCGATAAGCAGGTCTGGGCGAAACTGGCGGTGGTGCATGACAAGCAGGTGCGGATGGCCAACATGTGCGTGGTGGGCGGTTTTGCCGTCAACGGCGTGGCGGCGCTGCACTCGGACCTGGTGGTGAAAGATCTGTTCCCGGAATATAACCAGCTGTGGCCGAACAAATTCCATAACGTGACCAACGGCATCACGCCGCGCCGCTGGATCAAGCAGTGCAACCCGGCGCTGGCCACTCTGCTGGATGAGACGCTGAAAAAAGAGTGGGCCAATGACCTCGACCAGCTGATCAATCTGGAAAAATACGCTGACGATGCGGCATTCCGTCAGACTTATCGCGATATCAAGCAGGCCAACAAAGTTCATCTGGCTGAGTTTGTGAAGCAACGTACCGGGATTGAGATCAACCCGCAGGCGATTTTCGACATTCAGATCAAACGTCTGCACGAGTACAAGCGTCAGCACCTCAACCTGCTGCATATCCTTGCGCTGTACAAAGAGATCCGCGAAAACCCGCAGGCCGACCGCGTTCCGCGCGTCTTCCTGTTCGGCGCGAAAGCGGCGCCGGGGTACTATCTGGCGAAAAACATTATTTTTGCCATCAACAAGGTAGCGGAAGCGATTAACAACGACCCGAAAGTCGGCGATAAGCTGAAAGTGGTCTTCCTGCCGGACTATTGTGTATCGGCTGCGGAAAAACTGATCCCGGCGGCGGATATCTCCGAGCAGATCTCCACCGCGGGCAAAGAAGCCTCTGGCACCGGCAACATGAAGCTGGCGCTGAACGGCGCGCTGACCGTCGGGACGCTGGATGGCGCCAACGTGGAAATCGCCGAGCAGGTCGGTGAAGAGAACATCTTTATCTTCGGCCACACGGTAGAAGAAGTGAAAGCCCTGAAAGCGAAAGGCTACGATCCGCTGAAATGGCGTAAAAAAGACAAACTGCTCGATGCAGTGCTTAAGGAGCTGGAGAACGGCACCTATAGCAACGGCGATAAGCATGCCTTCGACCAGATGCTGCATAGTCTGCTGCAGGGCGGCGACCCGTATCTGGTGCTGGCCGATTTCGAAGCCTACGTGGCGGCGCAAAAACGGGTAGATGAGCTGTATCGCGACCAGGAGGCCTGGACCCGCGCGACAATCCTCAACACTGCGCGCTGCGGCATGTTCAGCTCCGACCGCTCGATCCGCGATTATCAGCAACGTATCTGGCAGGCGAAACGCTAAAGGAAGGCCTATGGAGAGTAAACGCCTCGATAATGCCGCGCTGGCGGCGGGCATCAGCCCCAGCTATATCAACGCGCACGGCAAGCCGCAGTCTATCGCGGCTGTCACCAAACAGCGTCTGCTGGATGCGATGCATCGCTCAACCGCCGCCACGAAAGTGGCGGTTAACCCGCTGCCGAACGTGAAGATCTTCACCCACGGCAAAAAAATGTCGCTGCCGGTGGCTGGACGCGGTGAGTATCAGTGGATCCTGACCACTGAGGACGGTAAGCAGTATCAGGGTAAAACCCGCGGCGGCGAGACGCTGCCGCTGCCGGCCAGACTGCCGGAGGGGTATCACTCCCTGACGCTCACCCAGGAGGGGGAGCGCTGGCACTGCCGGACCATCGTCGCCCCGGCCCGCTGCTATGAGCCGCAGCCGCTGAAAGAGGGGAAAAAGCTGTGGGGCACCTGCGTGCAGCTGTATACCCTGCGTTCGGAGAAAAACTGGGGGATCGGCGATTTTGGCGATCTGCGCGCCATGCTCCCGGAAATCGCCCGCCGCGGCGGGTCGTTTATTGGCCTCAACCCGATCCATGCCCTCTATCCGGCGAACCCGGAGAGCGCCAGTCCGTATAGCCCGTCTTCACGGCGCTGGCTGAACGTCATCTACATCGACGTCAACGCGGTTGAAGATTTCCAGCGTAGCGAAGAGGCGCAGGCGTGGTGGCAGTCCGCTGCGACCCAGCAGGCCTTGCAGGCGGCGCGGCAAACGGATGATGTGGATTACACCGCCGTCACCACGCTGAAAATGACCGCGCTGCGTATGGCGTGGAAACGATTCTCCCGTCGTGAAGATGAACAGATGACGGCGTTCCGCGAGTTTGTTCTGCGCGAAGGGGAAAGCCTCTACTGGCAGGCCGCTTTCGATGCGCTGCACGCCTGGCAGGTTCAACAGGACCCGCTGCGCTGGGGCTGGCCGGCCTGGCCGAAGGCCTTTCAGGATATCGACAGCCCGGAGGTGAAAGCTTTCTGCGTCGAGCATGAGGACGACGTCAGTTTCTATCTCTGGCTGCAGTGGCTGGCCTGGAGCCAGTTTGCCGCCTGCTGGGAAACCAGCCAGCGCGACGGGATGCCGATCGGCCTCTACCGCGATCTGGCGGTGGGCGTCGCCGAAGGCGGGTCGGAGACCTGGTGCGACCGTGAGCTGTACTGTCTGAAAGCGTCCGTGGGCGCGCCGCCGGATATTCTGGGCCCGCTGGGCCAGAACTGGGGCCTACCGCCGATGGATCCGCATATTATTGCCGCTCGCGCCTATGAGCCGTTTATCGACCTGCTGCGCGCCAATATGCAGAACTGCGGCGCGCTGCGTATCGATCACGTGATGTCGGTGCTGCGTCTGTGGTGGATCCCCTATGGTGAAACCGCCGACCATGGCGCTTACGTTCAGTATCCCGTCGACGACCTGCTGTCGCTTCTGGCGCTGGAAAGCCAGCGTCATCGCTGCATGGTGATCGGCGAAGATCTGGGCACGGTACCGGTGGAGATCGTCAGCAAGTTACGCAACAGCGGCGTCTATTCGTATAAGGTGCTCTATTTTGAGAGTGATGCAGAGAAAACGTTCCGCGCGCCGGCGCTGTACCCGGAGCAATCAATGGCTGTGGCGACGACGCACGACCTGCCCACCCTCCGCGGCTACTGGGAAAGCGGCGATCTGACGTTAGGCAAAGCGCTGGGTCTCTATCCTGATGAGGTGGTGCTGCGCGGGCTGTACCAGGACCGTGAGCTGGCGAAGCAAGGGCTGCTGGATGCGCTGCATAAGTACGGCTGTCTGCCCAAGCGTGCCGGCCATAAGGCCTCCCTGATGAGCATGACGGGGATCCTCAACCGGGGGATGCAACGTTATATTGCCGACAGCAACAGCGCCCTGCTGGGCCTGCAGCCGGAAGACTGGCTGGAGATGGCGTCGCCGGTCAATATTCCGGGCACCAGCACTGAGTACCCGAACTGGCGCCGGAAGCTGTCCGTCACCCTTGAGCAGATGTTTGCCGATGAACAAGTCAATAAGCTGATTAAGGATCTGGATAAACGGCGCAAAGCGGCGAGCAAAAAAGCCGCCTCCTGATGACTCCCCGCCGCGCGCACCTCAGCGCGGCGAAGAGTATGTCCGATAAAAAAGGCCGGTCCGCATGATGCGGACCGGCCTTTTTCTATGGCGGGAGTAACCTTACACCACCATCCCCAGCAGCAGACAGCCTACCAGGCCGCAGACCGAGATAATGGTTTCCAGCACCGACCAGGACCTGATGGTCTCGCCGATGGTCAGGTTAAAGTACTCTTTGAACAGCCAGAAGCCCGGATCGTTCACGTGGGAGAAGATAACGCTGCCGGAGCCGACCGCGATAACCATCAGCTCCGGGCTGACGCCGGTGGTAGCGATCAGCGGCGCGGCGATCCCGCCCGCGGTGATGGCGGCAACGGTCGCCGAACCCAGCGCGATACGCAGCACCGCGGCGATGGACCAGGCCATAAACAGCGGAGACATATTCGATTCGTGCATGATAGAAGCGATATATTTATCCATGCCGCTATCCACCAGCACCTGTTTGAAGGCGCCGCCGCCGCCGATGATCAACAGCATCATGGCGATGATTTTAATCGAAGAGGTCAGGGTATCGTTGATCTGCTCCATGGAGCGGCCGCGGTTCAAACCGAAGGTGAACAGCGCGATCAGTACCGCAATCAGGGTGGCCATGACCGGGTCGCCGAAGAACTCGGCAATCGGCAGGAAGGCGTGGCCCTTCGGCAGGATCATCTCGGCAACGGCGCGCATCGCCATCAGGATCACCGGAACCAGCGAGGTCCAGACGCTGACGCCAAAGCCAGGCATCTCTTCTTCAGTGAACACTTTCGGGTTATGCAGGCCTTCCGGGATCGGCTTATCAATGCCTTTCAGGAATCGGGCGAAAACCGGGCCGGCGAGAATAACCGTCGGGATAGCCAGAATGGTGCCGTAGAGCAGCGTTTTACCCATATCGGCGTGGAAGATGGTGGCGATCGCGGTCGGACCCGGGTGCGGCGGCAGGAAGCCATGGGTGACGGAGAGCGCGGCGGCCATCGGTACGCCGACGTACAGCAGCGGAATACGGGCCGAGGCGGCGATGGTAAACACCAGCGGCAGCATCAGCACGAAGCCCACCTCATAGAACAGGGCGAAACCGACGGTGAAGCCGGTCAGGACCACGGCCCATTGAATATGCTTCTTACCGAATTTATTGATAAGCGTGGTGGCGATACGCTGAGCGCCGCCGCAGTCTGCCAGCAGCTTACCGAGCATAGCGCCGAAGCCCATGATCAGCGCGAGGCTGCCAAGGGTACCGCCGACGCCGTTCTTGATGGAGACGATCACTTTATCCAGCGGCATACCCTGCATTAATCCGACGGCGAGCGCCACCAGAACCAGCGCAATGAAGCCGTTCATTTTGAAACGGATCATTAACAGCAATAACAGGGCAACCCCGATAGCAACGATGATTAATGGCATGATTTACCTGGCCTTAATTTGTTATGGGTAACGTCAAAGTTTCAACCTTTACAACATTCGCTCCGTCAGGGAGCAAAATAGTCTGGCACCGTAAACGCTTGCATTATCCTTACCCAGAGAAAGGATAGCTGGCTATTTTTTTGCCGGTGGCGCCTGAAGGGGATGATACGGGTAACATGTGAGGGTTGAGAATCACCTGGCGGGGGAAAATGTTAAATATGAGACTTAAGTCATACTCTTTCCCCGGTTTTTGCCGGTCGTTTAGCGGGAGATGTTGCGCGGTAACACAGAAAGGAGAAAGGAGAGCCGGCGACAGGCTGCCGCCGGAGGGAAGGCTTAGTAGTAGGAGTGCTCGCCGCGCTGGTGCTCGGTCAGATCGCGAACCCCTTTCAGCTCCGGAAACTCGTTCAGCAGCTGTTTTTCAATACCTTCTTTCAGGGTCACGTCGACCATCGAGCAGCCGTTGCATCCGCCGCCGAACTGCAGGATAGCCAGACCGTCGTCGGTGATCTCCATCAGCGACACGCGGCCGCCGTGCCCGGCCAGCTGCGGGTTAATCTGCGACTGCAGCAGGTACTCGACGCGCTCCATCAGCGGGGCATCGTCAGCGACTTTGCGCATTTTGGCGTTCGGCGCTTTCAGGGTCAGCTGCGAGCCAAGCTGGTCGGTGACGAAATCAATTTCAGCGTCTTCCAGATAGGGCGCGCTGAGCTCATCGACATAGGCGGTCAGCTGTTCAAATTTCAGCGCCGTGTCGGTGTCTTCCACCGCATCCGGTGGGCAGTAGGATACGCCGCACTCAGCGTTTGGGGTGCCGGGATTAATCACAAATACGCGAATTTGCGTCCCTTCTTCCTGATTTGCCAGCAGTTTGGCAAAGTGCGCTTGTGCAGCATCGGAAATACGGATCATAGCGTTGGCCTAATAGTTGACTATTTTACTGGGTTATAATACGCCCATCAGCGGGGGTCTACAAGGTACGGCATACACACCATACCTGAACCGTCGCGGCGCCGTTTCGCAAAAGCAGGCGGGATATCTCGGCGACGGTGCTGCCGGTCGTGACGACATCATCCACCAGAGCGATATGGAGTCCCTGCACGGCAAATTCAAGCTGAAAGGCATTTTTCAGGTTCTGCCTGCGCAGGCGGGCATTAAGCGAATGCTGCACGGCGCCCGCTCGCTGGCGCGTCAGGCCGTCGCGACGCCAGACGCACCCACGCCAGCGGGCTAACGGTCGGCACAGCTCATCGCACTGATTATAACCCCGGCGCCAGCGGCGGCGATGCCCCAGCGGCACGCCGACCAGCGCGTCTACCGGCGGCAAATCGTCACGCTGTTTAAGGCGCAGCAGCAGCAGGCGCGCCAGGGCGGGGCCCAGTTCCGGACGATGGTGAAACTTCAGCTGCCGCACCAGATCGCTCAGCGGCGGACAATAGTCATTGACCGCTACCATCCGATGCCAGGGAGGCGGCTTTTGCAGGCAGCGGCCGCAGGGATGCCGGGACATTGCCGACGGCAGGCCGCACTGCGGGCAGAGCGGGGGGCAGGCGAGCAGGGCGCGGCTGCAGCGAGAGCAGATCCCCCAGCGGGCGACCGCCAGCGGCATTTGGCATAGCCAGCATAAGCTGTGTGCTGTTAGCATATTTGGCCTTCTGTCCAGTAAAAAAGAGAACGGTAACGGATGAACGACATCTGGTGGCAAACAATCGGCGAAGGTGATTGTCATCTTGTGCTGCTGCACGGTTGGGGGCTGAACGCTCAGGTCTGGGATTGCATCACGCCGCAGCTGGCTTCGCATTTTACCCTTCACCTGGTGGACCTGCCGGGCTATGGCCGTAGCGGCGGGTTTGGGGCGATGTCGCTGGAGGCGATGGCGCAGCGGGTGCTGGAGCAGGCTCCGCCTCAGGCGGTGTGGCTGGGCTGGAGCCTGGGCGGGCTGGTGGCCAGCCAGATAGCGATAAGGTGCCCGCAACGGGTGCAGGCGCTGGTAACGGTCGCCTCTTCCCCCTGTTTCGCGGCCCATGAGGACTGGCCGGGCATCAAGCCGGAGGTGCTGGCCGGATTTCAGCAGCAGCTGAGCGAGGATTTCCAGCGTACCGTCGAGCGGTTCCTCGCCCTGCAAACCATGGGAACGGAGAGCGCTCGTCAGGATGCGCGGGCGTTAAAGCAGGCGGTGCTCTCGCTGCCGATGCCTTCCGCTGAGGCGCTGAACGGCGGTCTGGAGATCCTCAGAACCGTCGATCTGCGTCAGGCGCTGGTCGGACTGCCGATGCCGTTTCTGCGGCTGTACGGTCGGCTGGACGGGCTGGTGCCGCGCAAGATTGTCCCGCTGCTGGATAAGCTATGGCCGGATAGTGAGTCAATTCTCTTTGACAAGGCAGCGCATGCGCCGTTTGTTTCCCATCCCGCGGCCTTCTGCGAGCCGCTGCTGGCGTTGAAAAAACGGCTGGGGTAATTTTTTTTGCCGCGCCATGGTAAAAGGGCCATTCACAGCAATACTTAGGTTGTTACGGTGGTTGATTATTTCATTCCGCCACCGTGACCTAAAATAACAACCTAATGGAGAGTAGAGGCTATGAAACTTGTTACAGGAATGGTTGCATCTCTGGTGATTGGCTGTCTGTCTTTTGGCGCATTCGCAGCGAAAGAGATCCAAAAAGAGGACGTGGCGAAGATGAATCTGACCAAGGTCGGCAGCATCACGACCTCAAGGACGACCTCGCCGATGGACGCCCGACGCGATCTGTCGAAAAAAGCCGATGAGCTGGGTGGAAAATACTTTGTGGTGATTGCCGGGCAGAAAAACGAAAAAACCGTTCACGCTAACGCTGACGTGTATAAATAATCCAGTCATAAAAACGGGCCTGCTGGCCCGTTTTTCTCTGCTGTCGCACTCGTTTTATCCCGTGGCGCTTGCAGGCCTTACTCCCTTCATCGCAGCGCCCACCACTCCTGCTGGCACGCCGCTTTCCCTTCAGGACAGCTTTTACAGCTGCCGGAGAGACAGCCCTCGCTGGTTTCGCTGATCCGTACCACCTTACCCATGGCTTCCATGCGTTCGAGCATGGCGTCAATCAGCGGCTGAGGCGTCCGCAGGCGGGCGCTGAGCTGTTTCGCCTCCATGCGGCCCTGCAGGGCCAGCATATCGCGGACTTCCATTAACGACGCCACAGATCCTCCTTAGTGGCAATCGCCAGCCGGGCTGGAACAGCAGGAGGCCGGCGTTTTCCGGGTGGCCAGCAGCGAGACGTCAACCCGGCTGCGCGCCCGACGCAGCAGACCGAAGAGCACCACGTTGAACAATATCACCGCCAGGATACACACCAGGCTGTAGCGCGGATGGTCGCTAAAGCTGACGGTCTGGTAGTAGAGCGTCGAGAGCGAATAGGCGATATTCAGTCCCCACAGAATGGAGAAGGTCATCCAGCCGCGGCTCGATTCGCGGGCGATGGCCCCCATCACCGAGATGCAGGGGATATAGAGAAGAACGAAGATCAGGTAGCTGTAAGCCGCCGCGGCGCTGCCAAATTTACTGCCCATCACGCCCATCGCGCCGGTGGCCATTTCGCCATCGCCTTTGCTGGCTTCGATGGGGTTGGCCAGGACGCTGAGGCTGAAGGTGTCTTTCAGTCCCTGCCATGTTTCGTCGACGGCGGCCAGCAGTTCCTCGCCGAGGCTGAAGGTCTGCGGATTGAACTCCTCGTTCTGGATATCTTCGGCGGTATAGAGGGTGTTCAGCGTACCGACCACCACCTCCTTCGCCATTGCGCCGGTAAACAGGCCCACGGTGGCCTGCCAGTTATCTTCATGCACGCCGATCGGCTTAAACAGCGGAGTGATGACCCGGCTCACCGAGGCCAGCGCGGAGTCGTTGATGTTGTCGACGACCTTACCGCTCAGCGAGAAGCTGTTCAGCGCGCTGAGGAAGATGCTGACAATGACGATCACCTTCCCGGCGCGCAGCACAAAGCCTTTCAGGCGCTGCCAGGTCTGGATAATCAGGCTCTTAATATGCGGGACGTGGTACACCGGCAGCTCCATCACGAACGGCGAGGCTTCGCCGCGCATAATGGTGTGCTTCAGCATCAGGCCGGTGAGAATGGCCATCACAATGCCCAGCACGTAGAGCGAGAAGACCGCCAGCGCGCCGTTCTGACCAAAGAAGGCGGCCGCGAAGACGGCGAAGATCGCCAGCCGCGCGCCGCAGGACATAAACGGCGCCATCATAATGGTCATCAGACGTTCGCGCGGGGCGTCGAGGGTGCGGGCGCCCATCACCGACGGCACGTTGCAGCCGAAACCGACAATCAACGGGACAAAGGATTTCCCCGGCAGGCCGAGAGCTTGCATCAGGCGGTCCATGACAAAGGCGGCGCGCGCCATGTAGCCGGAGTCCTCGAGGAAGGAGAGGAACAGATACATCATGCCGATCTGCGGCACCAGCGGCAGTACGGTGTTGATACCGCCGCCGATCCCCTGGGCGAGGAAGACGGTCAGCCAGTCCGGGAAGTGCAGGGTGTAACCCAGCCATTGAATACCGTGAATAAAGACCGCGACCGAGCCGGCGTCGAAAATCGGCTGCAGCGCGCCGCCGATGTTGATGGCCAGCAGGAACATCAGGTACATAACAAAGAGAAAAATCGGCAACCCGAGGAAGCGGTTGAGGATCACTTTGTCCATCGCCGCGGTGAAACGGCTCGGCTCGGCGGTCAGGGTGTTGCTGACGGCGTCGCAAATGGCGGCGATGGTCTGATAGCGCGCGTCAGCGATATGCAGGGCCGGGTCGTCGATCTCGTCGCTGAGATTCGCCAGGGCGATATCCAGTTTATCGGCGGCGTCGCCGGCATAGGCCCGGCTGTAGATGTCGCCCTCCAGCATCTGCAGACCGAGCCAGCGCCGCTGCCGGGCCGGGATCTGCGCTGACATCTGCTGCGCCAGCAGGTCGGCTTCGCGCAGCAGCGGCTGTGGATAGTGGACCAGCTCGATATCGCTGTTCGCCTGATGACGGTCGAGGGCAATCTTCAGCGCTTCGATCCCGCGTCCGCGGGTCGAAACCAGCGGAATGACCGGGCAGCCGAGGCGTGCGGCGAGGGCATCGATATCGATACGCACCTGCTGCTTTTCGGCAATATCCAGCATGTTCAGCGCCACGACGCAGGGGATCCCCAGCTCGAGCAGCTGCAGCGTCAAATAGAGGTTTCGCTCGAGGTTGGAGGCGTCGACCACGTTAATCAGCATGTCGGCGTCGCCGCTGAGGATGTAGTGGCAGGCGATCTGCTCGTCCAGCGAGGTTTGCGAAGAGATGGTGGTCAGAGAGTAGGTTCCCGGGAGGTCGACCAGCGTGACCTGGTGGTCAGTGGTGGCGAACACGCCCTCTTTACGCTCAACGGTGACCCCGGCCCAGTTGCCCACGCGCTGGCGGGCGCCGGTCAGCTGATTAAACAGGGTAGTCTTGCCGGAATTAGGATTACCAATTAAACCAACGGTTAATTTTTTCATATTTCAAACTCTTGTGCCGGGTCAGCCGTTATTGTGCAACCGCTTCCAGTTCGATTAAGGCGAGATCTTTTTTGCGTAATACCAGACTGACGCGTCGGGTTTCAATATGAACAGGATCGCCGAGCGGCGCCACGCGCACCACATGAAAAGAGGATCCGGGCAGCATGCCGAGGGAGAGCAATTTCTGACGGTATGCTGGGCTAATATCGCGGGAAAATCCGGTAATTTTCCACGCACTATCAGGTGTGAATTGCATAGGGCCTACTTGTCTATCGCTAACCGAAGAAGAATTTTCCGGACGCCTGGAGGCAGTTGCGCCGGGGACCGTAGCCAACGAAAAAGAAAAAACATTCTGCAAGCGATGATAATGAGAATGGTTTTTATCATCAATACATATGATGCGCTTTATGCCATTTTTAAAGTGAAATTCACCTTTTTATTGATATGCCGCAAAGTCCGCCTGTGATCGAAAATATGCGAAATATTATTTCGTCGCTCTAATGTTTAATTAAGGTTTCTTAAGTTAACGAAATGAAAATATTAATTTCGCTATCTGCCCGGCGCGGAATAAATGCAGGTTATCAGAAATAACTGAGAGCCATTTGCGCGAAAAGGCGGCTATAGGTCAGTGACAATGAAAAGGAAAACTGCCCCTGAAAAGGGGCAGGGAGGGATTAGCGTTTTTTACCCATCGCCGCGGCGAGGGCATCCATCATCGCGCTGTTGCCGGCAGGCTGCGCGTCGCGACCGCGGGGTTTGGCGGCTTTCGCGGCCGGGCGATTGCCCTGCGGGCGATCCTGACCGCCGCCGCGGCGGGCGTTGCTGTCGCCCGGCTGCTCGTCGAGACGCATGGTCAGGGCGATACGCTTACGCGGCAGATCGACTTCCATGACCTTGACCTTCACGATGTCGCCCGCTTTCACCACCGTATGCGGGTCTTCAACGAACTTGTTCGAAAGGGAAGAGATATGCACCAGGCCGTCCTGGTGAACGCCGATATCAACAAACGCGCCGAAGTTGGTGACGTTGGTCACCGCGCCTTCGAGGATCATCCCCGGCAGCAGGTCGTTCATAGTCTCCACGCCGTCGGCGAACTGGGCGGTTTTGAACTCAGGACGCGGGTCGCGGCCCGGTTTTTCCAGCTCTTTGATAATGTCGGTAACGGTCGGTACGCCGAACTTCTCATCGGTGAAATCGACGGCTTTCAGGTTCCGTAGCTCGCTGCTGTTGCCCATCAGATCTTTCAGCGCCTGCTGAGTCGCCGCCAGAATGCGTTCGACCACCGGATAGGCTTCCGGGTGCACAGTGGAGGCGTCCAGCGGGTTGTCGCCGTGGTTGATACGCAGGAAGCCGGCGCACTGTTCAAAGGCTTTCGGCCCCAGACGGCTGACCTTCAGCAGCTGCTGGCGGTTCTGGAACTGGCCGTTCTCGTCGCGCCAGGCGACGATGTTCTGCGCCATCATGCGGGTCAGGCCGGCAACGCGGGTCAGCAGCGGCACGGAGGCGGTGTTCAGGTCAACGCCGACGGCGTTCACGCAGTCTTCCACCACCGCGTCCAGCTTACGCGCCAGCTGGGTCTGGCTTACATCATGCTGATACTGACCGACGCCGATGGATTTCGGGTCGATTTTCACCAGCTCGGCCAGAGGATCCTGCAGACGGCGGGCGATGGAGACCGCGCCGCGCAGCGACACGTCGAGGTCCGGGAACTCCTGCGCCGCCAGCTCGGAGGCTGAGTAAACGGAAGCCCCGGCTTCGCTGACGATCACCTTCTGGGCGGTGACCTTCGGGAACTGCTTCTGCACGTCGAGGAAGAAACGCTCGGTTTCACGCGAGGCGGTACCGTTGCCGATGGCCACCAGCTCAACGTTGTATTTCTCACACAGCGCGGCGACGGCGACGGCCGCTTTGGCGGCCTGGCCGGTGTGGGGGTAAATGGTGTCCGTCGCCACCAGTTTGCCGGTACCGTCAACCACGGCCACTTTCACCCCGGTGCGCAGGCCCGGGTCAAGGCCCATGGTGGCGCGCAGCCCGGCGGGCGCGGCCATCAGCAGGTCGTGCAGGTTGCGGGCGAAGACGTTAATGGCTTCGTCTTCGGCGCGCTCGCGCACGGTGCCCATCAGCTCGGTTTCGAGGTGCATCAGGACTTTGATCCGCCAGGTCCAGCTGACGACGCCTTTACGCCAGCTGTCCGCCGGGGCGTTGTTCAGGCGCAGGCCCAGGTGGTCGATAATAATCTGCTCACCGTGGCTCTCTTTCGGCGGCTCGTCAAACTGCGGGTCGGCGTTTAAAGAGAGCTGCAGGACGCCTTCGTTGCGGCCGCGGAACATCGCCAGCGCGCGATGCGACGGCACGGCGGCGATCGGCTCGTGGTGATCGAAGTAGTCGCGGAATTTGGCGCCTTCCTCTTCTTTGCCGCTGACGACGGTGGAGACCAGGTGGGCGTTTTTCCACAGATAGTCACGGACCTTCGCCAGCAGCGCGGCGTCTTCGGCAAAACGCTCCATCAGAATATAGCGCGCGCCATCCAGCGCCGCTTTGCTGTCGGCCACGCCTTTATCGGCGTCAATATATTTTGCGGCTTCCGTTTCCGGATCGTGGGACGGTTCGTTCCACAGCAGGTCAGCCAGCGGCTCCAGCCCGGCTTCGATGGCGATCTGTCCGCGGGTACGGCGCTTCGGCTTGTACGGCAGGTAGAGGTCTTCCAGTTCGGTTTTGCTGAGCGTGGTATTGATGGCTTTTTCCAGCGCGTCGGTCAGTTTGCCCTGTTCAGCGATGGATTTGAGGATCGCCTGACGACGGTCTTCGAGTTCGCGCAGGTAGCCGAGGCGGGTTTCCAGATTACGCAGCTGCGTGTCATCCAGACCGCCGGTGACTTCTTTACGATATCGTGCAATAAACGGCACGGTGTTCCCTTCATCAAGCAGGCGAACGGCAGCTTCTACCTGTTCGGCTCTGGCCTGAAGTTCACCCGCAATAATGCGGCAGAGCGAATCATTCATCATGGCTTTTAATTCATCTTTAGGGTCAAAAAAACAGGGACTAGTTATACGGACTGGCGGCTGAAAATGCCAGCCGCGCCCGGCGTCTCTCGGAAAGTTCTTGTCTATTTTACGTATTCGATCTCGTTGACATACCAGCTGGCTTCCCCCGCCGGCGTGTTAACGATAGCCAAATCGCCGACCTCTTTTTTTAACAGCGCGCGCGCCATCGGCGAGTCGATGGAGATATAGTCTTTGCGGCCAAAAATTTCATCGTAACCGACGATGCGAAAGCGCTTGATATCGCCTTCATCGTTTTCAATTTCTACCCAGGCGCCGAAGAAGACTTTGCCCTCCTGCTGCGGGGAGTAATCGACGATCTTTAACTGTTCCAGACATTTGGTCAGATAGCGGACCCGGCGATCGATCTCGCGCAGGCGCTTTTTGTTGTACTGGTAATCCGCGTTCTCGCTGCGGTCGCCAAGGCTGGCGGCCCAGGTCACCTTTTTGGTCACTTCCGGGCGCTCCTGGCGCCACAGGTAGTCCATCTCCTGCTTCAGTTTTTCATATCCCTCGCGGGTGATCAGCGGCGTTTTCATCGTGAGTTCAACCTTCTGACAGTCTGTCGTTGCGCACAATTTGTAGCGCGCAATAATACCGACAGGATAAATACTGTGTCTTATGATTAAATGTATACTTAACCTGCTGTTAAATATGCTTTGTAACAATTTAGCCTGGAATGTATACCAGATTTAGCTGGTGAGCGCGCCGGGCTTTTTTGAGAATACGCACTGACTATTGCAGTGAACCTTTGGGAGTACAAACAATGCAAGAGAATTATAAGATTCTGGTTGTGGATGACGACATGCGCCTGCGTGCGCTGCTCGAACGTTATCTGACCGAGCAGGGCTTCCAGGTTCGTAGCGTGGCGAACGCCGAACAGATGGATCGTCTGTTAACCCGCGAATCCTTCCACCTGATGGTGCTGGATCTGATGCTGCCCGGGGAAGATGGTCTCTCGATTTGCCGCCGTCTGCGCAGCCAGAGCAACCCGATGCCGATCATTATGGTGACGGCGAAAGGCGAAGAGGTCGATCGGATCGTGGGCCTGGAGATCGGGGCTGACGACTATATTCCGAAGCCGTTCAACCCGCGCGAACTGCTGGCCCGCATCCGGGCGGTGCTGCGCCGTCAGGCGAACGAGCTGCCGGGCGCGCCGTCGCAGGAAGAGGCGGTTATCGCCTTTGGTAAATTCAAACTGAATCTGGGCACCCGCGAAATGTTCCGTGAAGACGAGCCGATGCCGTTGACCAGCGGCGAGTTCGCGGTCCTGAAGGCGCTGGTTAGCCATCCTCGTGAGCCGCTGTCGCGCGATAAGTTAATGAACCTCGCTCGCGGCCGCGAATACTCTGCGATGGAGCGTTCCATCGACGTACAGATCTCCCGCCTGCGCCGCATGGTGGAAGAGGACCCGGCGCATCCGCGCTATATCCAGACCGTCTGGGGTCTGGGCTACGTCTTCGTCCCGGACGGTTCTAAGGCATGAAACGCGTGCGCTTTTCGCCGCGCAGCTCCTTTGCTCGCACGCTGCTCCTGATCGTCACCTTGCTGTTCGTCAGCCTGGTGACGACCTATCTGGTGGTACTGAATTTCGCGATCCTGCCGAGCCTCCAGCAGTTTAATAAAGTATTGGCCTACGAAGTGCGTATGCTGATGACCGATAAGCTGCAGCTGGAGGATGGCACCCAACTGGTGGTGCCCCCGGCGTTTCGTCGTGAAATTTATCGCGAGCTGGGGATTTCGCTCTATTCCAATGAAGCGGCGGAAGACGCAGGCCTGCGCTGGGCGCAGCATTATGAATTCTTGAGCCAGCAGATGGCTCATCAGCTTGGCGGCCCCACTGAGGTGCGGGTGGAGGTCAATAAAAGCTCCCCCGTGGTGTGGCTGAAGACCTGGCTGTCGCCCAATATCTGGGTGCGGGTGCCGCTGACCGAGATCCATCAGGGCGACTTCTCGCCGCTGTTCCGCTATACCCTGGCGATCATGCTGCTGGCGATAGGCGGCGCCTGGCTGTTTATCCGAATTCAGAACCGCCCGCTGGTGGATCTGGAGCATGCGGCGCTGCAGGTTGGGCGCGGCATTATCCCGCCGCCGCTGCGCGAGTACGGCGCCTCTGAGGTGCGATCGGTGACCCGCGCCTTCAACCACATGGCCGCGGGCGTGAAGCAGCTGGCCGACGACCGTACGCTGCTGATGGCCGGGGTCAGCCATGATTTACGTACTCCGCTGACCCGCATTCGTCTGGCCACTGAGATGATGGGCGAGCAGGACGGCTATCTCGCGGAGTCGATCAACAAAGATATCGAAGAGTGCAACGCCATCATCGAGCAGTTTATCGACTACCTGCGCACCGGGCAGGAGATGCCGCTGGAGCTGGCGGATCTGAATGCGGTGCTGGGGGAAGTGATCGCTGCGGAGAGCGGCTATGAGCGGGAGATCGCCACCGCCCTGCAGGCCGGCGAAATTCCGGTACGCATGCATCCTCTGTCTATCAAGCGCGCGCTGGCGAATATGGTGGTCAACGCGGCCCGCTATGGCAATGGCTGGATCAAGGTCAGCAGCGGCAGCGAAGCGAGCCGGGCCTGGTTCCAGGTTGAAGATGACGGACCGGGGATTAAACCTGAGCAGCGGGAGCACCTGTTTCAGCCGTTTGTGCGCGGCGACAGCGCCCGCAGCACCAGCGGAACCGGGCTGGGGTTGGCGATTGTTCAGCGTATTATCGACAATCACAACGGCCGGCTGGAGATTGGCTCCAGCGAACGCGGCGGGTTACTGATCCGCGCCTGGCTGCCGGTGCACCGGGTGCTGACGCCGATGAAACCGGCCAAAGAGAGCTGATCGCGCCCGCGGTTGGCTGGTCAAAACGCTGCGCAATAAAAAGCCGGGCAAGCCCGGCTTTTTCATCTCTGCGTTCGTTAGCGCTGCGGCCCTGCCGCCACCAGCGCGGCGCCCGCTGGCGTATCGGTATACTTCTCAAAGTTCTCAATAAACAGCTTCGCCAGCTGGTCGGCTTTTTCCTGCCACTGCTCCGGGGAACCATAGGTGCTGCGCGGATCGAGGATCTGGGTATCCACGCCCGGGAGCGCCGTCGGGATCTGCAGATTAAACATCGGCAGGGTAAAGGTCTCCGCGTTGTCCAGCGAGCCATTGAGGATGGCGTCGATGATGGCGCGGGTATCTTTAATCGAGATGCGCTTGCCGGTGCCGTTCCAGCCGGTATTGACCAGATAAGCCTGCGCGCCAGCCGCCTGCATACGTTTGACCAGCACTTCGGCGTACTGCGTCGGGTGCAGCGACAGGAAGGCGGCGCCGAAGCAGGCGGAGAAGGTTGGCGTGGGTTCGGTCACGCCGCGCTCGGTGCCGGCCAGTTTGGCGGTAAACCCGGACAGGAAATGGTACTGCGTCTGATCGGCGGTCAGGCGGGAGACCGGCGGCAGTACGCCGAACGCATCGGCCGTCAGGAAGATCACTTTGGTGGCGTGACCCGCTTTGGAGACCGGTTTGACGATATTATCGATATGGTCGATGGGGTAGGAGACGCGGGTGTTTTCGGTTTTTGAACCGTCATCGAAATCGATTGTGCCGTCGGCGCGCACCACCACGTTTTCCAGCAGGGCGTTGCGGCGGATGGCGTGATAGATATCCGGCTCGGCCGCTTCAGAGAGCTTGATGGTCTTGGCGTAGCAGCCCCCTTCGAAGTTAAACACCCCATCGTCATCCCAGCCATGTTCGTCATCGCCAATCAGGCGGCGTTTCGGATCGGTGGAAAGGGTGGTTTTGCCGGTGCCTGAGAGGCCGAAGAAAATGGCGACATCGCCTTTCTCGCCGACGTTGGCAGAACAGTGCATGGAGGCGATGCCCTTCAGCGGCAGCAGGTAGTTCATGATCGAGAACATCCCTTTCTTCATTTCGCCACCGTACCAGGTGCCGCCGATCAGCTGAATGCGCTCGGTGAGGTTGAAAGCGATGAAGTTTTCCGAGTTCAGGCCCTGCTCTTTCCACTGCGGGTTGATGCACTTCGCACCGTTCATCACGATGAAGTCGGGCGCGAATTCCGCCAGCTCTTCGTCGCTCGGGCGAATGAACATGTTCTTCACGAAGTGCGCCTGCCAGGCCACTTCGGTAATGAAACGTACGCTGAGACGGGTATCGGCGTTAGCGCCGCAGAAGGCGTCGACGATAAACAGGCGTTTACCGGACAGCTGCTGTGTCACCAGCCCTTTCAGATGCTGCCAGGTTTCCTGCGAAAGCGGCTTGTTGTCGTTTTTACCCTTGCCTTTATCAGACCACCAGACGGTATCGCGGGTGGTGTCGTCGCGCACGAGGTACTTATCTTTCGGAGAACGACCGGTAAAAATGCCCGTGTCGACGGCGATAGCACCCAGACTGGTTAATACGCCACGTTCGTAGCCTTCCAGGTTGGGGTCGAGCTCTTCCTGAAACAACATGTCGTAGCTGGGGTTGTGGACGATATCCTGAACGTCATTGATACCATAAGCCTTGAGATCCTGCGGGGTTAAACCATGATTAACGCGCATGTCACTGCTCCTTAGCCAAGATGTACTGCTGTAAATTGTAGGGTTTATTACCGGGTATTGACCGCGACCAGGCTCATAGATTTACGTATCTCGACATTCCGCAGAATGACGAAAAAAACGGTGACTCCTGTCACGAAGTGAAGTGGATTATCTCAGGAAATGGCCGAATGGTGGGGTTAGATGTTTCTCAATGGTTAAAAAGTAATTAAAAAAACTGCTGAAATGTGAATGTAATCGCTTTCCTGGAATAAAATTACGTAACTCTTTCAGCGAGAATCGATTCAACTCGTGAATAAATAAAAGTCAGGCACCGGGCGACAAACCACATCGCCGCCCGGTGCCTGAAGAAGAAGTGAGGATTAATGGACCTGCGGGTCGGCCGGAGAGGCGTTGTTACGGATCTCGGCGATGTCCATGGCGTTGAAGATATAGTGGTTACCGCAGTAGTCGCAGTGCATATCAATCTCGCCTTCGTCGGCAAGGATGCTATCTATCTCTTCGTCCGGCAGCGTCTTCAGCGCGCCGGCGCAGCGTTCGCGGGAGCAGGTGCACTTGAACTCCACGCTCTGCGGATCGTAGACCGTGACTTCTTCTTCATGGTACAGACGCCACAGCACATCGTTCGCCGGCAGGGTGAACAGCTCTTCCGCCTTGATGGTCTCGGTGAGCGTCGCCAGGTGCTCAAAGTCGGCAGTCTGGGCATCCTGGGCCGGCATCACCTGCAGCAGCATCCCGCCCGCCATCGGCTGGCCTTCATGTTCGCCGGTGCGGATGATAAGGCGCGTCGGCAGCTGCTCTGAACGCTGGAAGTAATCTTCCAGGCAGGCGGCCAGCGTATCGCCTTCCAGACCGACCACGCCCTGATAGCGCTCACCCTCTTCCGGGGAGATGGTAATGACCAGATAACCGTTGCCGACCATCGCTTTCAGATCCGCATCGTCCGCAATCTCGCCCTGCACGCGCGCGACGCCGCGCAGCTGCTGCTGGTTATTGCCGTTGATCACCGCCAGCTGTAAAGGCCCATCGCCCTGCAGCTGCACGGTAATGTCGCCGGCAAACTTCAGGGTCGCAGTCAGCAGACTGGTGGCGACCAGCAGCTCCGCCAGCACCGTTTTCACCGGCTGGGGATAAGTGTGATTCGCCAGAATCTGTTCCAGGGTTTCCGACACCGTCACCAGCTCGCCGCGCACGGCATAGTTTTCAAACAGATAACGATGTAATTGATCGTGTTGAGTCATAATCATCTCTCTTTCTGGCGCGAGTTACTCACTCTCGCCGTGTTTAAATCTCATCAGGTCGCGGCGCTCTTTCTTGTCCGGACGTCTGTCAGGGTGCGGCATGGTCAGGGCGTTCATTTTGCGCGCCAGGGCCATTTTTTCACGCTTCTCGATACTCTCCGCCGTCTCTTCATACAGGGTGACGGCTTCGCTTGCCGGGCGGCGCTGCTCGGTGATACCGACGATGCGCACCGTCCGCTCGTCGTTGCCCTGACGCAGCGTCAGCATGGCGTCCAGTTCGACGATTTTCCCTGGTTTGCTGCGTTGTCCGTTGTAATGCACCTTGCCGCCTTCAATCATCTCCCGCGCCAGCGCGCGGGTCTTGTAAAAGCGGGCGGCCCAAAGCCATTTATCCAGTCTGACGGTTGCGGCAGGCTTCTCTTTCATCGCCTCTCCTTCGGGGTAAGCGAAGGGATCAGTCGTCGGTAATCATTCAGCCCCGGATGGCGCAGATACTGCTTTTCCGCCAGCCCGGAGTCGGGATTGGTAATGCCCAGGCAGTAGCGAATGCCAAACTCCCTCGCGGCATCCAAAATCGCCTCGCTGTCGTCGACAAACAGCGTTTTATGCGCCTCAAGGCCGGTTTCCTCCGCCACGGCGCGCCACAGACGCTGATCCTCTTTCGGATAACCAAATGTGTGGGTGGAAAGTAATAAATCAAGGTGCGCATCCAGGCCGGTGTGTTTGAGTTTCACCGCCAGATTGTGGGGATGGGCATTGGTCAACAGAATACGTCGCTTACCGCTGGCCTTGAGCGCATCAAGGAACGGCACGGTATCCTCACGCAGCGTGGCGCGCGGACCCTGTTCGCTGGTCATCGCACAAATATCCAAACCCAGGCGCTCGCTCCAGTAATCCAGACAGTACCAGTTTAGCGTATGCTGCACGGCATGATACTCCTGATGCATGGCCTCTTTCGCCTGTTGCAGATTGAGGCCGCGGGCGGCCCCCCAGGTTTCCGGCACCAGCGTTTGCCAGAAATAGTTATCGAAAGCGAGATCCAGGAGCGTGCCGTCCATATCCAGCAGAACGGTATCGACCTCCTGCCAGGCGATATCAAAATGCATGATGACTCTCCAGCGAGCGGGAAATGGGCGACAGGGTATCACACCCTGCCGCCGGGGAAATTAATCTTGCGGGTCAGACGAGGGGAGCAGCACCGGGTTCAGGCAGCTTTCGTAATATTTCTGAATCTCTTCCATACGCTGGCGATGGCGTTGATAACGACGCAGCGCCTGCACGCCGTGGTAAGCCATGCATCCCACCATCGACAGCAGCAGCAGGGTGATGCCCAGATAGCGCCACAGGCCGCTGCGGTCGGGAATGCGGTGCAGGTTTATATGCTGGGTGCCGTTGGCGTCAGTAAACAGATTGGTGACGATCCCTTCGGCATGGAAGGGGGTATGCATCAGCATACCGGCCAGCCGCCGCAGTTCGCCCCACTGCTCATGCGCCGGGTAATCATACAGGCTTACCGCCGGCCACGGCTGATTGACCAGCACGCTGCCCTCGTCGCTGGCGATAAGGAAGCCGCCCGGGGCCGGGCTGTTGAGCGCCTGCGCCGCTCGCGAGGTTTCACGCATTACAAAGGGGGCGGTTGAGGTGGTCACCAGATTCTCCAGCGACTCGGCGCTGACTGGCCGCAGGAGCACGTTCACGCCATCCAGTTTCCCGGCGGACGCGCGCTTGATTAACGTCTCCCAGTTACGGGTATTGCCGAGATTAACCAGCGCGTTCTTCAGGCGCAGGCAATCATCGGCAGCCGAACAGAGATCGTTGGTTTTCTGAACGATATCGCCGAAATCATCCAGCAGCACCATGCCAGATTTTTGAATGGCGGAGCGCAGCGCCGGGCTGACGCGGGAGTCGTCGTCGGTTTCCGGGTGCAGCTGACGCTGGACGGACTCCATCAGGGCGGTCGCTTTGCTGACAATGTCAGACTCCGGCAGCGGCAGAGGAGGGGCATCGTTCCACACAATCTGCGAACAATCGAAAGGCAGGAACGGCGAATCCTCTTTGGCCGTCCAACTGCCCGGCGTGCGGATGTTGCACATCCCGGTACCGGTCAGGCGCAGCGTATCGCCAATGCGCACATGGGCCTTTTCCAGCTGGCTGACGGTCGTGGCTTCAATCGTCTGCGCCCCCTTCAGCCACGACAGGGTGAACTTAAACGGCATATTCAGCGGTACGCTGGCCCATAGCATGATCACCACCACCAGGGCGCCGGCGGCGATAATCGCGCTGCGCAGCCAGTACTGCAGCGGGAAATTTTTCACTTCATCATGCAGCGACAAGTAGCGTCCCTGACGGGCCACATGGCGGTTGAGATAGATATCAATATCGGTCTGCTGTCCGAGGTCCTGGGCGATCCAGGGCTGCCAGTGGCGCGGATAGATGAGATCGATAATGCCCAGCGAGATATTATTGATATGTTCCTGATCGTTTTCGCCGAACAGCCCCCAGCGCTTCGGGACGCCGCGCAGGCAGTGGATTTCGCGCAGCGCGGCGCGGCGCGGCGGGGCATAGATCCCCCACAGGCCGGCGGCGAGCAGCAGCAAACCGGCGGCCACCAGCCACGGGGTAAAGACGGCTGGCCCAATCAGGCTGAAATAAAAGACCAGGAAAGAGGCGACGATCAGGATCGCTTCCCGCAGACCGTCCGGGCGATTCAGGGCGTGCTCTTCCGGGCTTTCCCGCCGGATCTGCCGCAGCTCTACCTGTTCGCTCTCTTCGCCGCGAATCGAGGCCTGGGTGGCCGAGGCGCGTTCCAGAGCGTAGCTTTGCGCTTCCTGACGATAGTCGCTCAGGGTATGACCGTTAAGGGTGATAACCAGCGGCAGGCTGTCGGTGGGGATCAGCTCGACGCTGTTTTCATCGTTGATATGCTGTTCCCAGAACGGCGGCAGATGTACCTCCACCGAATCGAGAAAATAGCGCCATTTATTCGGCGCGTCGGTGGTGATCCCGTAGCGGGTGATGGCTCGCGTCAACCCATAGACGGTATCGCTCTGTTCGTTTAGCGCCAGAGCGACGGGCGCGCTGGTGGCGCCGGACGCGGGCACCTGCTGGGCGCGGCTCAGTTCGGCAAGATACTTTTCGATGGCCTGGCGCTCATCGGCAGGGAGCGGCCGCGTGGTGGCATCGCTAAAGGCGTGCAGTAGGGGGAGCCGGCGGCGTCTGGCGTGCGTGCGATACCACCATCCAATGAGCAATACGCAGATTAGCAGAGCTGTAAGGAATATCAGAAAGGTGCCCATGCCCATCCCATCATAGTTATATTTTTCTTACGAAATCGTCGGTGAACGTGAAGACTAACGTCAAGCTGCAGTGTTAGCGGCGCACCTGCTTGCAGGGTAGTGAATATGTCATGCAGCAGTGTATAAGCTTACCAAAAACGTTAAAGCGCAGAAATCGGTAAATTCTCAAACAGAATTCAAGCTATTGATTTTTTTATCTTTATTACTTTCACCTTTGCAGGGAAAAGGTTACAACTCTGTAAATAAGTGGCGATTTGGATTGCCGAAAGCGTGTTGCGTATCGCACAATGACTGCTTAATCACAGCATAGACCGATGACAATGAGCAAATCATTACAAAAACCCACCATTCTCAATGTTGAAACTGTCGCCCGTTCGCGCCTCTTTAATGTCGAAAGCGTCGATCTGGAATTCAGCAACGGTGTGCGTCGCGTTTATGAACGTATGCGGCCTTCCACCCGCGAAGCGGTAATGATTGTGCCGATTGTGGATGATCATATTATTTTGATTCGCGAGTATGCCGTCGGGACGGAATCCTACGAGCTGGGCTTCTCCAAAGGGCTGATTGATCCGGGTGAAACCGTGGATGAAGCGGCCAATCGCGAGCTGAAAGAAGAGGTTGGCTTCGGCGCCAATAAGCTGACGTTCCTGAAGAAGCTCAGTATGGCTCCCTCTTACTTCTCCAGCAAAATGAATATCCTG
The DNA here is from genome assembly GCF_040061975.1 of Klebsiella sp. GG_Kp146. Taxonomy (NCBI): domain Bacteria; kingdom Pseudomonadati; phylum Pseudomonadota; class Gammaproteobacteria; order Enterobacterales; family Enterobacteriaceae; genus Klebsiella; species Klebsiella sp. GG_Kp146. Next base: position 41,631 of record NZ_JBEAHA010000008.1, on the reverse strand, counting down.
GTGGCGGAAGATCTCTATCCGGAGTCGCTGCCGGGCGATGAGCCCGAGCCGCTGCCGCAGGTGCGCTGGCCGCTGACGCAGCTGATGTCGCTGCTGGATGAAGAAGATTTTAACGAGGCCCGCAACGTCAGCGCGCTGTTTTTAGTGCGGGAATGGCTGCAGGCCCAGGGGAGACTCTGAACGAGCGTTCACGCTAAGCAGCAATAAAAAAGCGCCCGCAGGCGCTTTTTTTGTCAGAACAGCTCGTGGGTTTCACCGCCGCCGTCCGTCAAGGTGGTGCCCACCTCATGGACCGCCTGCTGCGTGGGCTGGGTACCCTCAATAAAGTATTCCGCCCGGCTGTTGCCCCCGTTCGCCAGCTGACCGGTGCTGCGATCGATATTCACCGTGACGATTCCCGGCGGCGGCGTTAACGGCTCTTCCGCAACGCCTTCCAGCACGCTCTTCATAAAGCTGTCCCAGGCCGGTTGGGCGCTTTTGGCGCCGCCTTCGTAGCCGGAGATCTGATCTTTAATCGCCCCTGATGCGGTGGTCCGGCCAAGATCGCGACGATGATCGTCAAAGCCGATCCAAACCGAGGTCACCACGCCCGGCCCGTAGCCTGAGAACCAGGCGTCCTTCGAGCTGTTGGTGGTTCCGGTTTTGCCGCCGATGTCATGCCGCTGCAGATCCCGTCCGGCGCGCCAGCCGGTTCCCATCCAGCCCGGTTCGCCAAAGATGTTGCTGTTCAGCGCGCTCTTGATCAGGAAGGCCAGCGGGGTATTGATCACATGCGGCGCGTATTCCTGGGCGCCGCTCTGCGCCACCAGTGACTGATTGGCCTGCTCCAGCTGCGGCTGCGGCGGCACGTTGCCATTCTGCGGTTCCGTCGAGGTGGCGACATCTTCCACATCTTTGTTTTCCAGCACATTGGATTTTGGCGTATCGCCGTAAATCACCGGTAAATCACACTGCGGGCAGGCGATTTTCGGGCGCTCCTCGAAGAGGACCCCACCCTGATCATTCTCAATCTTACTGATAAAGAACGGGTTGACCAGGAAGCCGCCGTTGGCCATCACCGAATACCCGCGGGCGACCTGCAGAGGCGTAAAGGAGGCGGAGCCCAGCGCCAGCGATTCGGTGTGGACAATGTTTTGCGCCGGGAAACCAAAGCGCTGCAGATACTCGGCGGCATAGTCAACGCCCATGGCGCGCATGGCGCGCACCATTACCACGTTTTTCGACTGCCCCAGGCCCTGGCGTAAACGAATCGGACCGGCATACTGCGGCGGCGAGTTTTTCGGCCGCCAGTCGGAGCCGGCCCCGGCGTCCCAGCGCGAGATTGGCACATCGTTGAGCATGCTTGCCAGAGTTAAGCCTTTATCCATCGCAGCGGTGTAGAGGAACGGCTTGATGTTGGAGCCGACCTGGCGCAGCGCCTGGGTGGCGCGGTTAAACTTGCTCTGGTTAAAGTCAAACCCACCGACAAGGGCAATAATCGCGCCGTTTTGCGGGTTAATGGAGACCAGCGCCGAGTTGACGTCCGGGACCTGCGACAACCACCAGCTGTCACCCACTTTGCGAACCCAGATCTGCTGCCCGGACTGCACGACGTCGTTGACTTTACGCGGAGTCGCTCCCTGCTGCGTATCGGAGATAAAGCGACGAGCCCAGCGCACGCCGTCCATCGTCAGTGAAACGGAGTCGCCGTTAGCCAACAGCGCGACGGCCTCCTGGGCATTCGCGGAGGTGACCACCGCAGGAGAAAGCGGGCCTAAGCCAGGCTGGCGCTTCAGGGCGTCGACGATCTTTTTCGCCTCCCACGGCGTTTCGCCGACCTTCCACAGCACGCTGGCCGGGCCGCGGTAGCCGTGACGCATATCGTAATCCAGCACGTTATTGCGGACCGCCTGCTGGGCCGCCTGCTGGTTTTTGCGGGTAATCGTGGTGTACACCCGGTAGCCATCTTCATAGGCCTGCTCGCCATAGCGATTCACCATCTCCTGGCGCACCATTTCGCTCAGATAAGGCGCTGAGAAGGCGATTTTCGGCGCGTGGTAGCTGGCGTCGATGGGTTCGCTGCGCGCTTCATCGTATTGCGCCTGGGTGATGTACCCCTCGCTCAGCATACGCGACAGCACCACGTTGCGACGGGCTGTGGCGCGATCCATCGAATAGAGCGGGTTAAAGGTGGACGGGGCTTTCGGCAGACCGGCAATCACCGCCATTTCGCTGAGGGTCAGCTGGTCGATAGGTTTGCCAAAATAGACCTGCGCCGCGGCGCCGACGCCATAGGCGCGGTAGCCGAGGTAAATCTTGTTCAGATACAGCTCAAGGATTTCATCTTTGTTCAGCAGCTGCTCGATGCGGATGGCCAGAAAGGCCTCTTTAATCTTACGCATCAACGTCTTCTCGGGGCTGAGGAAGAAGTTACGCGCTAACTGCTGGGTGATGGTGCTGGCGCCCTGCGAGGCGTGGCCTGAGAACATCGCCACGCTGGCGGCGCGGAAAATACCCACCGGATCGACGCCGTGATGCTCATAGAAACGACTGTCTTCGGTGGCGATAAACGCTTTCACCAGCTCGGGGGGAATTTGCTGCAACGTTACAGGGATACGGCGCTTTTCGCCGTACTGCGCAATAAGCTCACCGTCGGCGCTATAGACCTGCATCGGGATCTGCAAACGCACATCCTTCAGGGTTGCGACGTCGGGGAGTTGCGGCTCTATGTATTTGTAGAGGCCAAAAATCGAGCCTGCTCCCAGCAGTACGCAACAGACTGCAAGGATCAATAGATACTTTACGAACTTCACCGGTGTTTTCCCATTTAGTTTTATTTGGGCAGTTTATAAACAAACGCGCGGTAGTATAAAGGCAAGCCAGGTGCATTGATATAGCCGGACAGTTTTGCCGGATAAGGAGATCGTAAGCATGGCTTTCAGAAACTGGCGGATCGGAATGCATATCCAACAGGATAGCATTGCCATTGTCGCGCTACTGCATGAGCGCTCACACTGGGCACTGCGCCGCTGGTGGCGCATTCCTCTGCCGCCAGGTCTGGTGCGGCAGGGGATGGTGGCGGACGTTAGCGCCCTCGGCTCACGGCTGGCCGCCTGGCGGCGGGAGCTACCGGCGCAGCATCAGATCAGTATCGCCTTTCCCGCGGCTCGCACGCTGCAAAAACGCCTGCCTTATCCCCAGTTTGCCCTGCGAGAGCGGGAACAGGCGACGTGGATAGCCAGCGCCATGACCCAACAGCTGGCGATGCCCGCCTCCTCTCTATGTATTGATTATGCGCCCACCTCGCGGGATGACGGCTGGCAGGTGACGGCGGCGCAGCGGCTGGATATCAATGTTCTGCGGGAGCTGGCAGGGCGGCTGCGGCTGCGGGTGGCGGCCATCGTACCGGATGCCAGCGCGCTCGGCGCCTTTTTCCCCTGGGTGACGGCAGCAGAGCAAGGCCTGGCGTGGCGGGATGAAAAGCACTGGCTATGGGCGACCCAGGAGGCCTGGGGCTGTGACGCCTGCGATGCGATAGGGTCCTTAAGCCAGCTGGCGGGGCAACTTCAGGTTCCTTTGCGCCTGTGCGCTGATGCGGGCGACGAGGGCAGTCGTTTTGATGTCTGGCAGGTGGTACACCGCCGGCAGCCTCCGCTGCCAGCCGACGGCGATCGCTACGCCATTGCCCTTGGGCTGGCGCTGGGAGGTGGGCGCCATGACGTATGTCGTTAATCTTCTCCCCTGGCGTGACCTGCGTCGCCGCCAGCGCCTGCGCTACGCCCTGTTGTTAGCCACCGGTATCGTGCTGCTGGTGGGGACGACCCTGCAGGCGGGACGAACAGCGGGTCTACAGCGCGACGCCCTGGCGAGGATCCACACGACAGCCGACGCAGCGTTGCTCGCCTCGCTCAAACAGCGCGAACAGGCGATGCGCGAGGCATGGCAGCAGCATCAACGCCGGCGCGAGCAGCGCCAGCGCAGATCGACGATCGCCGCCTGGCAACCCCGACTAATGGCGCTCGCGGCAGGCCTGCCCGCTCAGGCATGGCTGACGCGGCTGGAGTACCAGGGGGCGCACCTGACGCTGCATGGCCTGGCCCTCAACCTGCAGGCGCTGGCCCGGGTGGAGGCTGCTCTGGCCAGCGTCGCGGGATTCGCGCCGGCTAAAGCCGGCGGAACGCAGCGCGACGCCGAGGGGCGCTGGCGGTTCAGTTTTACCCTGTCGGGAGCGCGCGCCGATGCGGATTAACACCCGGCGCACCCGGGCGGGGCTGTTGATCCTGCTCGCGATGGGGCTGATAGGGGGCGGCGTGGCGCTCTGGCGCGATGCCCGCCCGCCGCTGGCGGCGCTGTCCCGCGATGGCGCTCTGCAAACGCAGTGGCGGCGGATCATGGCGCTGCGCATCCCCGCCGGTGAAAATTCCGGGCAGCGCATCGACAAGCAGCCGTTCTCGCCCATCGCCATTCCGCTCGCCGGCGCGAAGCTAATCGCCTGGCATCCGCAGGGGAGCGGCGGTGAGATGGCGCTAACTCTCTCCTGGCCGACGGTACCCGCCCTGTTCTCATGGCTGGCGCGCTGCGGGATGAACCCGCGTTCGTTCTCGCTGGAGCGCGAGGGGCAGGCGCTGCGCATGCGGCTGCAGCTGGAGGCGGAAGATGGGCGGTAAATGCTCGATTTTGCTGTGGTTGCCGCTGTCGCTGCTGGCGGCTGGGCGCGATCCTTTCCTGCCGGTTGAAGATCCTTGCCGCACGGCGCAGCTGTCGCAATGGCGCTATGGCGGCGCGGCCGGCGATGGCGCAGGCTGGACGGGGTTTTTGCAGGACGGAAGCGGTATGTGGCGACGGGTACGCCTGGATGAGCAATTGCCTACGGGCTGGCGGGTGAGTCGGCTGACGGCCGGCGAGCTGGACATCGTCACGCCCCCGGGATGTGAACCTCCAGCGTGGCGCTGGCAACGTGAAGGAAAACAAGATGATGCGATGGATAAGCCTGCTGCTTCTGCTGCTACCGCTGGCGGTGGTCGCCGCGCGAAATGACAAGCCGGTTTCGCTGGTCGTTGACGACGCGCCAGTGGCCCAGGTGCTGCAAGCCCTGGCCGAAATGAACCATAAGAACCTCGTTGTCGCACCGGACGTCAGCGGCACGCTCTCCCTGCGCCTGCAGAAGGTCCCCTGGACCCAGGCGCTGCGGGCAGTGGCGGATAGCGCAGGTCTCTCTTTGCAACAGCAGGGGACGGTCATCTACGCGCATACGCAGGCCTGGCAAAAGGCCAATCTGGCGCAGCGCGAAGCTGAACAGGCGAAACGTCTGCAGAACCTGCCGCTGCTGGCGGAGAGCGTGACGCTGCATTATGCCGATGCCGAGGAGCTGGCTAAAAGCGGCGGTAAGTTGCTTAGCGCCCGGGGAAACCTGATGGCGGACAAGCGGACCAATCGGCTGCTGATCCGCGATGATGCGCGGCATCTGCCGGCGCTGAAGGCCTGGGCGCAGGAGATGGATCTGCCGGTCGGACAGGTGGAGCTGGCCGCCCATATCGTGTCGATGAGCGAAACCAGCCTGCGTGAACTGGGGGTGAAGTGGCGGCTGGCGGAGGCTGAAAGCACCCCGGGATCCGGGCACATCACCACCCTAAGCAGCGATGTGTCGGTCAACGATGCCAGCACCCGCGCAGGCTTTAACATCGGCAAAATTAACGGGCGCTTGCTTGAGCTGGAGCTTTCCGCGCTGGAGCGTAAGCAGCAGGTCGAAATTATCGCCAGTCCTCGTTTGCTCGCCTCCCATATGCAGCCCGCCAGCATCAAGCAGGGGAGCGAGATCCCCTATCAGGTCTCCAGCGGTGAAAGCGGCGCCACGTCGGTGGAGTTTAAAGAGGCGGTGCTGGGCATGGAGGTGACGCCGACGGTGCTGCAGCAGGGGAGAGTGCGGTTGAAGCTGCGAATAAGCGAGAACACGCCAGGCCAGGTGCTGAAGCAGGATAACGGCGAGGCGCTGGCCATTGATAAACAGGAGATCGAGACCCTGGTGGAAGTCCGCAGCGGCGAGACCCTGGCGTTGGGCGGCATCTTTTCGCAGAAAAACAAAACCGCCCGCGACAGCGTCCCGCTGCTTGGCGATATCCCGGTACTGGGGCGTCTGTTTCGCCGCGACGGGAAAGATAATGAACGCCGTGAACTGGTTGTCTTTATTACGCCACGGATTCTGGCAGTACGTTAAGCAGGTTTTTCATGCTAAACACGTTTCAGGTGTTTGACGTGAGGACGGATTTAGCATACAAGGGGTACCGATTTGAGAGTCGGGTACGACATCAATCCTCCCTTTATTGTCCGGCGATTTTATTCAGTTGCCAAACCAGCCGGAGTATTGAGATAATTTTTAGTCTGACTCTCGCTCTATTGCATATGAGGTTTCAGTTCATGCCCTGCGGCGCTGGGTGTCTGCGAAGCGGGTTTATCATTAACGAATAGTCTTAGTAGTACCGAAAAAATGGCAGAGAAACGCAATATCTTTCTGGTTGGGCCTATGGGTGCCGGCAAAAGCACTATTGGGCGCCAGTTAGCCCAACAGCTCAACATGGAATTTTACGATTCTGATCAAGAGATTGAGAAACGCACTGGCGCTGATGTGGGCTGGGTCTTCGATGTTGAAGGCGAAGAAGGCTTCCGCGACCGTGAAGAAAAAATTATCAATGAGTTGACGGAAAAACAGGGGATTGTGCTGGCGACTGGCGGCGGCTCTGTAAAATCCCGTGAAACGCGTAACCGTCTCTCCGCCCGCGGCGTGGTGGTCTACCTGGAAACAACGATCGAGAAGCAGTTGGCCCGTACGCAGCGCGATAAAAAGCGTCCTTTGCTACAAGTCGATGCGCCGCCTCGTGAAGTACTGGAAGCGCTGGCTGACGAGCGTAACCCGCTGTATGAAGAGATCGCCGATGTGACTATCCGCACAGACGATCAGAGTGCGAAAGTCGTCGCGAACCAGATTATTCATATGCTGGAAAGCAACTGATTCTGGCTTAATAAAAGTGCGTCAGAGTAAAAGTCATTGAGGTGGATGTCGCGTTATGGAGAGGCTTACTGTTACCCTCGGGGAACGTAGTTACCCGATTACCATCGCGGCTGGTTTGTTTAACGATCCAGCTTCCTTCCTGCCACTCAAGTCGGGCGACCAGGCTATGCTGGTCACCAACGAAACGCTGGCGCCGCTTTATCTGGATACCGTCCGCTCTGCACTGGAGCAGGCAGGGGTCAACGTTGACAGCGTGATCCTGCCCGACGGCGAGCAGTATAAAAGCCTGGCGGTGATGGATACCGTATTTACCGCGCTGTTACAAAAACCCCATGGCCGCGACACCACGCTGGTGGCGCTCGGCGGCGGTGTTATCGGTGATTTAACCGGTTTCGCCGCGGCAAGCTATCAGCGCGGCGTGCGTTTTATCCAGGTCCCTACCACCTTGCTGTCGCAGGTCGACTCGTCGGTCGGCGGCAAAACCGCAGTGAACCACCCTCTCGGCAAAAACATGATTGGCGCCTTCTGGCAGCCGGTTTCCGTGGTGGTTGATCTTAACTGTCTGAAGACGCTTCCGAAGCGCGAACTCGCTTCCGGACTGGCTGAGGTCATCAAGTATGGGGTGATCCTCGACGGCGCATTCTTCAGCTGGCTGGAAAACAACATTGATGCCCTGCTGGCGCTGGATGAAAAGGCCATGGCGTACTGCATTCGCCGTTGCTGTGAGCTGAAAGCGGAAGTTGTGGCTGCCGACGAGCGTGAAACCGGGTTACGTGCTTTACTCAATCTTGGACATACCTTCGGCCATGCTATCGAGGCGGAAATGGGCTACGGTAACTGGCTGCACGGCGAAGCGGTGGCGGCAGGTATGGTGATGGCGGCGCATACGTCCGAGCGGCTGGGGCAGTTCCGCGCGCAGGATACTCAGCGCCTTATCGATCTGCTCAAGCGTGCAGGTTTACCGGTACGCGGCCCGCAGGAAATGAGTGCGCAGGCGTATTTGCCCCATATGATGCGCGATAAGAAAGTACTGGCTGGCGAAATGCGGCTGGTGCTCCCGCTCGCAATAGGAAGCAGCGAGCTGCGCGGCGGAGTGCCGCATGATGTGGTTCTTGGCGCGATTGCTGATACTCAGCAGGCGCAACAATAAGAAGGTCTGGCCGCGTTCGCGCGGCGTTATCATTTCGGGTGATGTGCAATAATCGTGAGCATAAGCCTTTTAGTGGGGTGTTAAATGGATGATTTCAAACCAGAAGACGATATGAAAGCCGATCGCAACGATCGTCGTGCTGGTCGTTCCCGTCAGTCTTCCGAGCGTGATGCCGATCCGCAGATCAATTTTGACGATGTCGATCTTGATGCCGATGAAGGCCGTCCGACGCGCGCCGGCAAGGCCCGTCGTGAGCGTGAAGAGGAAGAGTTCGAAGAAGAACTGGATGCGGAAGATGAGGAGATGCTCGAAGAGCAGCCTGTAGAGCGTCGTCCGCGTAAGCGTAAAAAAGCGCCGGCGAAACCCGCTTCCCGCCAGTACATCATGATGGGCGTGGGGATTCTGGTGCTGTTACTGTTAATCGTAGGTATCGGTTCCGCGCTGAAATCGCCATCTTCGTCCAGCCAGCAGACCGCTTCCGGCGAGAAGAGCATTAATCTGTCTGACGACCAGTCCGCCAGCACGCCAGCTGCCGGCCAGGATCAGACAGCCGCCAATACCACCACACAGCAGGACGTCACGGTACCGCCTATTGCCGCGAACCCGACCCAGGGCCAGGCAGCGGCAGAGCCGCAGGGCCAGCAGCGTGTTGAAGTTCAGGGCGATCTGAATAACGCGCTGACCCAGCAGCAGGGCCAGCTGGACGGCGCCGTAGCTAACTCGACGCTGCCAACTGAACCGGCAACCGTCGCGCCGATCCGTAATGGCGCCAGTGGCGCCGCGGCGCCGCGCCAGACGACCGAACGTCAGACGGCGGCAACGCCGCGTCCGGCGGAGCGTAAGCACACCGTCATCGAAGCGAAGCCGCAGCCGAAACCACAGGCGGTGGCGAAAGCGCCGGTAGAAACGAAACCGGTCCAGCCGAAGCATGTTGAAAGCGCGGCCACTACCGCTCCGGCGAAAACGACCGTCAGCGAAAGTAAACCGGCAGCCACCGCGCAGAGCAAACCAGCCACGACCGCGACGACCGCAGCGCCAGCCGCAACGGCAGCCGCGGCAGCGCCGGCGGCGAAGAGCGGTAAAACGGCAGGTGACGTCAGCTCGATGAAATCTGCGCCGTCGGGTAACTATACCCTGCAGCTCAGCAGCTCCTCTAACTATGAAAACCTGAATAACTGGGCGAAGAAAGAGAAGCTGGACAGATATGTTGTCTATGAAACGTCGCGTAACGGCCAACCGTGGTACGTGCTGGTGAGCGGTATCTATTCATCGAAAGATGAAGCGAAACGCGCGGTCACCTCGCTGCCGCCGGACGTGCAGGCGAAAAATCCATGGGCAAAACCACTGCATCAGGTTCAGGCTGATCTGAAATAATGCCGTGGGGTAGTCTTAAGCGCAGGATGCTGTCGGAGCTTTCTCCACAGCCGGAGAATGTGTAATTAGTTAGGCAGCATGAAAAAGAATCGCGCTTTTCTAAAGTGGGCAGGGGGGAAGTACCCCCTGCTTGACGATATTAAAAAGCATTTGCCGGAAGGTGAGTGCTTAATCGAGCCCTTTGTGGGCGCCGGGTCGGTATTTCTCAATACCGACTTTTCTCGTTATATCCTCGCGGATATCAACAGTGATTTAATCGGCCTGTACAACATCGTCAAATTGCGCACCGACGAGTATGTCGCTGCCGCCCGCGAGATGTTTACCCCGGAAAACAACGTCGCTGAGCGCTACTACCAGTACCGTGATGAATTCAACCAGAGCCAGGATCCGCTGCGTCGCGCGGTGCTGTTCCTGTATCTGAACCGTCACGGCTACAACGGCCTGTGTCGCTACAATTTGCGCGGCGAATTCAATGTGCCGTTTGGCCGCTATAAGAAGCCCTATTTCCCCGAGGCTGAGCTCTATCATTTTGCCGACAAGGCGCAAAACGCTGAGTTTTACTGCGAATCTTATGAAGAGTGCATGCAGCGTGCGGATAGCCGCACGGTGGTGTATTGCGATCCGCCCTATGCGCCGTTGACGGCGACGGCGAACTTTACCGCCTACCACACCAACAGCTTCAACCTGGAGCAACAGGTGCTGCTGGCGCAAAAGGCGGAATCGCTGATGAAGAAACGGATCCCGGTGCTGATTTCCAACCACCGCACGCCGTTGACGCAGGAGTGGTATAAAAACGCGGCAGAAACGCATATTGTGAAGGTTCGGCGCAGCATCAGCAGCAACGGTGGTACGCGTAAAAAGGTGGACGAGCTCTTAGCGCTCTACCGTCCGCCTAAGACCAAATAAATTTCAAGGAGATGCGGATGAAGCAGTATTTGATTGCCCCTTCGATTCTGTCGGCTGATTTTGCCCGTCTGGGTGAGGATACCGCGAAGGCGCTGGCGGCGGGTGCGGATGTCGTGCACTTCGACGTCATGGACAACCACTACGTGCCGAACCTGACGATTGGCCCGATGGTGCTGAAGTCGCTGCGTAACTACGGTATTACCGCGCCGATCGACGTCCACCTGATGGTGAAGCCGGTCGACCGCATCATTCCTGATTTTGCCGAAGCTGGCGCCAGCATCATCACCTTCCACCCGGAAGCCTCCGAACACGTCGACCGCAGCCTGCAGCTTATCAAAGAGCACGGCTGCAAAGCGGGCCTGGTGTTTAACCCCGCGACGCCGCTGAGCTATCTCGATTACGTGATGGATAAGCTGGACGTGATCCTGCTGATGTCGGTTAACCCGGGCTTTGGCGGCCAGTCCTTTATTCCGCAGACGCTGGATAAACTGCGTGAAGTGCGCCAGCGCATCGATGCGTCCGGCTACGACATTCGCCTGGAAGTGGATGGCGGAGTGAAAGCGAGCAATATCGGCGAAATCGCCGCGGCGGGCGCGGATATGTTCGTTGCCGGTTCGGCGATCTTCGGCCAGCCGGACTACAAGAAAGTCATTGATCTCATGCGTAATGAATTAGCGAAGGTAAGTCATGGATAAATTACAGGCGATCCGCGGCATCGCGTTTGATCTCGACGGCACGCTGGTGGACAGCGCGCCGGGTCTGACCGCCGCCGTTGATAACGCCCTCTACGCCCTGGAGCTGCCGGTGGCGGGAGAAGAACGCGTCGTGACCTGGATCGGCAACGGCGCCGATGTTCTGATGGAGCGGGCGCTGACCTGGGCTCGCCAGGAGCGTGCAACGTTACGTGCGGCGATGGGCAAGCCTTCCGTCGACGATCATGATATTCCGCAAGACGAACAGCTGCGCATTTTGCGTAAACTGTTTGACCGCTATTACGCCGAAGCGGCGGAAGAGGGCAGTTTCCTGTTTCCGGCAGTGGCCGATACGCTCGGCGCGCTGCAGGCCAAAGGCCTGCCGCTGGCGCTGGTGACCAATAAGCCGACGCCGTTCGTCGCCCCGCTGCTGGACGCGCTCGATATTGCGAAATATTTTACCGTGGTGATCGGCGGCGATGACGTACAGAACAAAAAGCCGCATCCGGAACCGCTGCTGCTGGTGGCGCAAAAGCTCGGCCTGACGCCGGAGGCGCTGCTGTTCGTCGGCGATTCACGTAATGATATTCAGGCGGCCAAAGCGGCAGGCTGCTGCTCTGTTGGCCTGACCTACGGCTATAACTATGGCGAACCGCTTGCGCTGAGCGAGCCGGACTATCTCTTCGACCAGTTTAATGAACTCTTACCCGCTCTCGGGTTACCGCACAGTGAAACTCAGGAATTGAAACATGACTAAGCCCATCGTTTTTAGTGGCGCACAGCCCTCAGGTGAACTGACCATTGGCAACTACATGGGTGCGCTGCGTCAGTGGGTAAACATGCAGGACGATTACCACTGCATCTATTGCATCGTGGACCAGCACGCCATCACCGTGCGCCAGGATCCGCAGCAGCTGCGTAAGGCGACGCTGGACACCCTTGCGCTGTATCTGGCCTGCGGCATCGACCCGCAGAAAAGCACTATTTTCGTTCAGTCTCACGTGCCGGAACATGCCCAGTTAGGCTGGGCGCTGAACTGCTACACCTATTTCGGCGAACTGAGCCGCATGACCCAGTTTAAAGACAAGTCCGCGCGCTACGCGGAGAACATCAACGCCGGTCTGTTTGATTATCCGGTACTGATGGCCGCTGACATTCTGCTGTACCAGACCAACCAGGTTCCGGTGGGCGAAGATCAGAAACAGCACCTTGAACTGAGCCGCGATATCGCCCAGCGTTTTAACGCCATCTACGGCGATATTTTTAAAGTGCCTGAGCCGTTTATCCCTAAATCCGGCGCGCGCGTGATGTCGCTGCTGGAGCCGACGAAAAAGATGTCCAAGTCCGACGACAACCGCAACAACGTCATCGGCCTGCTGGAAGACCCGAAATCGGTGGTCAAGAAGATCAAACGTGCGGTCACCGACTCCGACGAGCCGCCGGTGGTGCGCTACGACCTGAAAGAGAAAGCGGGCGTCTCCAACCTGCTGGATATCCTCTCCGCGGTCACCGGGAAAACCATTCCTGAGCTGGAGCAGCATTTCGAAGGCAAAATGTATGGCCACCTGAAAGGCGAAGTCGCCGAAGCGGTATCGGGCATGCTGATTGACCTGCAGGAGCGCTATCACCGTTTCCGTAACGACGAAGCGTTTCTCAATCAGGTGATGAAGGACGGCGCAGAAAAGGCCAGCGCGCGGGCTTCTCAAACCCTGAAAGCGGTATACGAAGCGATTGGCTTTGTCGCCAAGCCGTAAGCGACGCAACAGCTAAAAAGGGCGGGGATATCCCGCCCTTTTTTATGCCTGTCGTTCACACCGTCAGGCGAAGGTTAGTGGTTCGAGAACCAGTTTAGTTTATCCCGCAGACCGACCACACGGCCGACAATGATCAGCGCCGGGCTGGCCATCTGCTGCGCCAGAATATCCAGTTGTCCCAAGGTGCCGCTGACCACTTTTTGCGTCACGGCGGTGCCGTTCTCGACGATGGCGGCAGGCATATCTTCCGCCATGCCGTGGGCGATAAGCTTCTCGCGGATCGCCGGCGCCTGGTTCAGACCCATATAGAACACCAGGGTCTGCTTCTCCACCGCCAGGTTCGCCCAGTCCAGCTCGCCGCCGGTTTTCAGATGGCCGGTGACCAGGCGGACGCCCTGGGCGAAATCGCGATGGGTCAACGGGATCCCCGAGTAGGCGGAGCAGCCGGAGGCGGCGGTGATGCCGGGCACAACCGAGAAGGGGATCCCCGCCTCGCAGAGGGTCTCCAGCTCCTCTCCGCCGCGGCCAAAGATAAAGGGATCGCCGCCTTTCAGCCGGACCACGCGTCTTCCTTTTTGCGCTTCGCGCAGCAGGATCTGGTTGATCTCCTCCTGCGGCACGCAGTGATAGCCTGAGCGCTTGCCGACGAACACCCGGTCGGCATCGCGGCGCACCAGATTCATAATGTCGTCGGAGACCAGCCGGTCATAGACCACCACGTCGGCCTGCTGGATCTGCTGCAGGCCCTTGAGCGTGAGCAGCCCGGCGTCCCCAGGGCCGGCGCCAACCAGGACGACCTCGCCGCGATGCTCTAACGGCTCGGTCAGCAGCTGCTCGGTGGTATCCGCCACCGCCTGCCGATCGTCATTGGCCAGCGACTGCGCCAGCCGGTCGTTAACGAACAGCTTCTCCCAGAAGCGGCGGCGTTCGCCTACGGTGGCAAACTGCTGCTTCACGCGCGCGCGCAGATGGCCGGCGTAGCGGGCCAGCTGGCCAAGATGCAGGGGTAAGACTGACTCCAGCTTCTCGCGCAACAGGCGCGCCAGCACCGGGGATGTCCCGCCCGAGGAGACGGCGACCATCAGCGGCGAGCGGTCGATGATGGACGGCATGATAAAGCTGGCCTGGCGCGGGGCATCCACCACGTTACAGAAGATACGCCGCGCTTCGGCCGCGTCGCTGACCTGCTGGTTCACCGACTCATTATCGGTAGCGGCGATGGCCAGCCAGCAGTTGTCCAGCAGCGAGGGGATAAACTCCCCCTGCACCAGGGTTAGCATCTGTGAATCGGCCCACACATGAAACTGAGGGGTAAAGTCGAGCGCATTGACCGTGACGTTTGCGCCAGCATCCAGCAGCAGACGGGCCTTGCGTTCGGCGACATCCCCGCCGCCAACCAGTAAACAATCACGCTGGCGCAACTGGCAGAATATGGGTAAGTGATCCACAGAATAACCTCATAAAAATAAGGGGTAGAAAATGAGTGGTCGTAGAATAGCAGCAAAGGTAATACAAAACATGCGACATATCCCGCACTCATGCGCTGTCGGTCAGAAGTGTTACTTATATCTCCCCCCGTGGCCGGGGGGAGGATGCGGGACTCACGCCTTAAGCTGAACGTGGCCGTCTTTTACCCGGGCGTCGAAACGGGCGATAGAGTGGCTGGCATCTTCCATACACAGGCCGTCGCTCAGGCGGAAACGTTGTTTTTTCAGCGGGCTGGCAACCCACAGGGCGCCGTCATGCTCGGCGATAATGCCGCGAGACAGTACGCTGGCGTTAAAGAACGGATCAATGTTGCTGATGGCGAACACCCTGTCGTCATGATAGGGACGGAAGATCGCCACCTGCTGCTGACCGAGCAGGGCGCAGACGCCGGTGGCGGGCAGGATGTCGTCGATGTTGCAGATGTTTACCCACTGGCTCATGCTTTTTCCTCCACCAGAGTAACCGGGATGCGCTCATACGGCGTGGCCGGGCGATGCTGGTCACGTTCCGGCACCACCTGAACGTTCGGGTCGCGCTGGTCGCTGTTGATAAAGTGTTTGAAGCGGGTCTGCGCCGCCGGGTTATTGACGGTCTCGGTCCACTCGCAGGCGAAGGCGGCGCGCAGGCGAGCCAGCTCCTCTTCCAGATGGTCGTTCAGACCGAGCTTGTCATCGATGATGACGCTGCGCAGATAGTCGATCCCGCCTTCCATGTTGTCCAGCCACGGCGCGGTGCGGGTCAGCTTATCGGCGGTGCGGATGTAGAACATCATAAAGCGGTCGAGATACTTAATCAGCGTCTCGCGATCGAGGTCCGCGGCCAGCAGATCGGCGTGGCGCGGCTTCATCCCGCCGTTACCGCACACGTACAGGTTCCAGCCTTTCTCGGTGGCGATGATCCCGACGTCTTTGCCCTGGGCTTCCGCACATTCGCGGGTACAGCCGGAGACGCCGAACTTCATTTTGTGCGGCGTACGAATGCCTTTGTAGCGATTTTCCAGTTCGACGCCGAAGCCGACGCTGTCGCCGACCCCGTAGCGGCACCAGGTGCTGCCGACGCAGGTTTTCGCCATCCGCAGCGCTTTGGCGTAGGCGTGGCCGGTTTCGAAGCCCGCTTCAATCAGCTGCCGCCAGATCTCCGGCAGGTCGTCTTTCTGCGCGCCAAACAGGCCGATGCGCTGGGAACCGGTGATTTTGGTGTACAGATTGAATTCACGAGCGATACGGCCCACGGCGACCAGCCCTTCCGGCGTGATTTCGCCGCCCGCGGAGCGCGGAATGACCGAGTAGGTGCCATCTTTCTGGATGTTGGCGAGGAAGTTGTCGTTGGTGTCCTGCAGCGGCGTGTGCTGAGGCTTGAGGACGTACTCATTCCAGCAGGAGGCCAGCAGGGAGCCGACGGTCGGTTTACACACTTCACAGCCGTAGCCCTGGCCGTGTTTGGCCAGCAGTTCGTCGAAGGTTTTGATGCCTTCCACGCGGATCAGGTGGAACAGCTCCTGGCGGGAGTAAGCGAAATGTTCGCAAAGGTTGTTGTTGACCTCGATACCCTGTTTCGCCAGCTCGGCGTTGAGCACCTGGGTGACCAACGGGATACAGCCGCCGCAGCCGGTACCGGCCTTGGTTTCCGCTTTCAGCGCCGCGACGGTATGGCAGCCTTTATTGATGGCGGCGATCAGGTCGCCTTTGCTGACGTCGAAGCAGGAGCAGATTTGCGCGCTGTCCGGCAGTTTATCGACGCCGATCGACGGCTTGCCGCTGCCGGCGTGGGCCGGGAGGATCAGCGAATCCGGATTCTCCGGCAACTCGATGGCGTTCAGCACCAGCTGCAGCAGGTTGCCGTAGTCGCTGGTGTCGCCGACCAGCACCGCGCCGAGCAGGGTTTTGTTGTCGGCGCTGACGATCAGACGCTTATACACTTCTTTGCTTTCGTCGAGATAGACGTAGCTGCGGGCGCCCGGCGTGCGGCCGTGGGCATCGCCGATACCGCCCACGTCTACACCCAGCAGCTTCAGCTTGGCGCTGAGGTCGGCGCCGGTGAAGCTGTTTTCACTGCCGAGGAGGTGGTCGACGGCCACCTGGGCCATTTTATAACCCGGCGCGACGAGGCCATACACGCGGTTGTTCCAGCTGGCGCATTCGCCGATGGCATAGATATCCGGGTCGGAGGTCTGGCAGCTATCGTTGACCATGATGCCGCCGCGCTGGGCAACCGCCAGTCCGCACTGGGTGGCCAGTTTATCGCGCGGGCGGATCCCGGTAGAGAAGACGATGAAATCGACCTGCAGCTCGCTACCGTCGGCGAAGTGCATGGTTTTGCGCGCCTCGGTGCCCTGCTGAACGATCTCTTTGGTGTTTTTGCTGGTGTGAACTTTCACGCCCATGCTTTCAATTTTGCGCCGCAGCTGCTCGCCGCCCATCTGGTCGAGCTGCTCGGCCATCAGCATCGGCGCGAATTCGATAACATGGGTTTCGACACCGAGGTTTTTCAGGGCGCCTGCGGCTTCCAGGCCGAGCAGGCCGCCGCCGACCACCGCGCCGCGTTTGCTGCGACGGGCGCAGGATTCAATGGCGTTAAGATCTTCAATGGTGCGATAGACGAAGCAATCCTGAGTTTCCGCGCCTTTAATCGGCGGGATCCAGGGGTATGAGCCGGTCGCCATAATCAGCTTGTCGTAGAACACCGTGCGCCCGGCGCTGGAGTGGATCACCTTCTCCTGGCGGTTGATGGTGATGGCCCGTTCGCCGACCAGCACCTTGACGCCGTGTTTCTCATAGAAACCTTCGCGGACCAGCGACAGCTCTTCTGCGGTATGGTGGGAGAAATAAGACGACAGGTGGACACGGTCGTAGGCGATACGCGGTTCTTCACAGAACACGGTAATGTCGAACTGTCCGGCAGGCGCCTTATCGAGAAGCTCTTCGATAAAGCGATGGCCAACCATGCCGTTACCGATAATAGCGATTCTGACTTTGCTCATTTTTGCCTCGATTTCTTTTCTATTACCGCCTACCTTAACGATTCAGCCATCAGGCTTATTGATGCAAATCAATGACAACTTCACCTACCACTTAATGGGTATATAATTGATTTGTCTGTAATTTTCTAAGTTGTGGAAAACGCTGGCTTTTCCTTTTTGCCGATTTTGTGTACAAGAATTGGGTAGGTCGCGATTGGGGTTGAGTAGAAAACAAGCCGTATTGAATAGAGAGGGTGATATGACAGCAGCGCCGCTTTGGTTGATTCAGAACGTACGCCTGGCAGACCGCGACGGCCTGTGGCAGATAGCGATAGATAAGGGCCGCTTTGGCGAGATCACACCGATGGGGGAGGCGCGGGACGAAAGCTACGAGGTGCTGAACGCTCGCGGCGGACTGGCGATCCCGCCTTTTATTGAGCCGCATATCCATCTGGATACCACCCAGACGGCCGGTGAGCCGAACTGGAACCAGTCCGGCACCCTGTTCGAGGGGATTGAGCGCTGGGCGGAGCGGAAAGCGCTGCTCAGCCATGAGGACGTTAAAGCCCGGGCGTGGAAAACCCTCAAGTGGCAGATCGCCAATGGCGTGCAGTTTGTCCGTACCCATGTCGATGTCTCCGATCCAACGTTGACGGCGCTGAAGGCGATGCTGGAGGTCAAAAAGGAGGTGGCGCCATGGGTCGAGCTGCAGATTGTCGCTTTTCCGCAGGAGGGGATCCTCTCTTATCCCAACGGCGAGGCGCTGCTGGAAGAGGCCCTGAAGCTGGGGGCGGATGTCGTCGGGGCGATCCCGCACTTTGAGTTCACCCGTGAATATGGGGTGGAATCGCTGCATATCGCCTTTCGACTGGCGCAGAAATATGACCGCCCGCTGGATATTCACTGCGATGAAATTGACGATGAACAGTCGCGCTTTGTTGAAACCGTTGCCGCGCTGGCGCTGAAGGCGGGGATAGGGCCGCGGGTGACGGCCAGCCATACCACCGCCATGCACTCCTATAATGGCGCCTATACCTCGCGCCTGTTCCGCCTGCTAAAGCTCTCCGGCATCAACTTTGTCGCCAATCCGCTGGTCAATATTCATCTGCAGGGCCGGTTTGACGACTACCCGAAGCGACGGGGCATTACCCGGGTGAAGGAGCTGATGGCGGCGGGGATCAACGTTTGCTTTGGTCATGATGATGTCTTTGACCCGTGGTACCCGCTGGGGACCGGTAATATGCTGCAGGTCCTGCATATGGGGCTGCACGTTTGCCAGCTGATGGGCTACCAGCAGATTAACGACGGCCTGCAGCTTATCACTGACAACAGCGCCCGCACGTTTGGCCTGACCGATTACGGCATCGTCAGCGGCAACCCGGCTAACCTGATCATCCTCCCGGCGGAGAATGGCTTTGAGGCGGTACGCTGCCAGGTGCCGGTGCGCTGGTCAATTCGCCAGGGAAGGGTGATCGCGATTACCCAGCTGGCGCAAACCTGGATCCAGACCGACCGCGGTGGCGAGGCGCTCTCTTTTATGAGGAACAGCCCCCTTGCGGACGCAAAGGGGCCGAAGGCTTAGTGAGACGCCGCCTGCGCGTTGTTCTGGCGGTGACGGGAGACGAAGCCGAGGATAAAGCACATCACGAACACCACGGCGTAGAGGCCGTTAGCGGTGTGCAGCGCTGCCAGCGGACCGCTGGCAGCCACAATCGGGCCGGTAACCACGAAAGTCAGCATGGTGCCGATGGTGCCGCAGGTGAGGATAAAGTTCACCAGCTTTGGTGAAGCGACTTTAGTTTGCTGCGAACCGAGCGTAATGATCGAGGTGTAGATGGCGCTGGAGAAGAAGCCCAGGGTCAGAATAAACCACGGCATATGCTCCGGCGAACCATTGATAAACAGGTACATCAGCACCGTCGCGAGGCCGGCGAGGACGGTTAAGATGCGCTGCAGGTCGAAGAAGCGCAGGATAAAGCTGAATGACCACATGCCGATCATGTAGGACATCCAGAAATCGCTCACCAGTTTACCGGCATCGCCGAGGCTCATGCCCAGGCTCTTGGCATATTCCGGTACCCAGGAGATAAAGCCCAGCTGACCGAGGATGTAGCACAGCGCCGCGACGGAGAGGAACAGCACGCCGATGCCCCACTTCTCTTTCACCACCGGCTGGCTGTTTTCGCTCTGCGCTTTTTTGCCGAGCACCGGGAAGTCACAGCCGAATGTCAGGACGAAAATAGCGACATACACCAGACCGATACAGGCGTAGACCCAGTACCACTCGATGCTGCGCGCCAGCAGGACCGCGGCGACCATCGGAAAAATCATTCCCGCCATGCTAAAGAAGGAGTCGGTAAACAGCAGACGCGCCCCGCGCTGACGGCCTTCATACATATGGGTGATCAGGAAGGTTCCGATCGACATGGTGATCCCGCTGACCAGGCCGAGAACGAACATCGACGCGGAGAACAGCGCCAGGCTGTGGCTGAGCATCAGGCCGGCCACCGCCAGCACCATTAAAATAAAGCCAAAACGCAGCTGAGTTTTCAGCGGCACGATCTCCATCAGCCAGGCATTGAGGAAGATGGAGATCAGAATACCGGCGTTCAGAAAGGTAAAGGTGTTGCTCATACTGGAAACGGGCAGATGGAAATAATCCGCAATGTTACCCATCACCATCCCGGTGACGATCACCAACGCGCCGGTCAGGGCGTAGGAGAAGAAGCTGATCCATGTGAGCTTAATACGGTTGCTGTTAGTCATGACTGGCCTGTGAATAGAAAGGTAAAGCGCGTTGACGCTGCGCCGGGCGGACAGATTTTAGTCGTTCAGGTGATGTAATTAAATGTTTATTGTGAAATACGTTATCTTTTGCATGTTTTAATGTGACTTGCATCACGCTTTTTTCGACACCAGGGAGAACGTTTGCGCGGTTACAATTATTACAGCTAAGTAAAATTTGGTAAAAGGCTGGCCCAGGATGCAAAGGCTCTTTAGAATCAAGGCACTCGCTTTTATTCTGCTCCGTTAAGGAATTTCCATGCTCAAATCAACACTGGCGGCGATGGCTGCCGTTTTCGCCATTTCAGCTTTCTCCCCGGCCATGGCGGCAAAGGGCGATCCGCATGTGCTGCTGACCACCTCGGCAGGTAACATTGAGCTTGAGTTAAACAGCCAGAAAGCCCCGATTTCCGTGGATAACTTCCTGAAGTACGTTAACAGCGGCTTCTACAACAACACCACTTTCCACCGCGTGATCCCGGGATTCATGGTGCAGGGCGGCGGCTTTAACGAGCAGATGCAGCAGAAACAGCCTAACCCGCCGATCAAGAATGAAGCAGACAACGGCCTGCGCAACACCCGCGGCACTATCGCGATGGCGCGTACCGCCGATCAGGATAGCGCCACCAGCCAGTTCTTCATCAACGTGGCGGATAACGCCTTCCTCGACCATGGCCAGCGCGACTTTGGCTATGCGGTGTTTGGCAAGGTAGTCAAAGGCATGGACGTTGCGGATAAGATCTCCCAGGTCCAGACTCATAACGTCGGCCCATACCAAAATGTGCCGACTAAACCGGTTGTTATCCTCTCTGCGAAAGTGCTGCCCTAATCCTCCCGCGGCGCGGTGGTTTATCGCCGCGCCCGGTTGCCTCCCGGCATAACCTGTAATTGCTGCTTATACTTGTGGCACACAGGGGACGATAAGGGGGGCGACGATGCGTCCACTCACCGATAAGCAAAAATCCCGGCTCTGGGAACAGACACGTAATAGCAATTTTCAGGCCAGCCGTCGCCTCGAAGGCGTATCGGTGCCGCTGGTTACGCTGACTGCCGAGGAGGCGCAGGCTCGCCTCGCGACGCTGCGGAGGGAGTATGAGCGATAAATTTGGCGATGAACGCGATCCTTACCTCTATCCGGCGCTGAACGTCCTGCGCAACCGACTCGGCATCCGCCAGGCTAAAACGCTGCAGCAGGCTGCCCTGGAGATGACGTCCCTGCGGGCGGCCACCCTGCCGCTGGGCCCGCGGGTGCGCGGCTTACCCTATCTGTGCGCTATTCATCATCAGCTGTATCAGGATCTGTTTGACTGGGCGGGTAGGCTGCGTGAAGTGAACCTCTACCTGGGCGATACGCCGTTCTGCCACTTTGCCCGCATCGAAGAGGAGGGGAATGCCCTGATGCAGGCTCTGGAGCAGGAGGATTATCTCTGCGGTCTGCCGCGGGATACCTTTATCGAACGCCTGAGCTGGTTCTATGGTGAAATTAATGTGCTGCACCCTTTTCGTCTCGGCAATGGCCTGACCCAGCGCATTTTCTTTGAACAGCTGGCGATACATGCCGGCTACCTTCTTGACTGGCGTGACGTCGATCCTGCCGCCTGGAGCACCGCCTGTCAGCAGGGCGCGATGGGCGATCCGGACCCGCTGGCGGCGATCTTTCGCAAAGTGGTAAGCGAAGCGCGGGAATCTGAGTAGAATAGCCCGGTTTGATTGTTCCGGAGCCGCTATGATCCTGCTTATCGATAACTATGACTCTTTCACCTGGAATCTGTATCAGTACTTTTGCGAACTGGGGGCGGAAGTGCTGGTCAGGCGCAACGATGCGTTGACGCTGGAGGAGATAGCGACGCTGGCGCCGGAGAAGATAGTGATTTCGCCTGGTCCCTGTACGCCGGATGAAGCGGGGATTTCCCTCGCGGTAATCCGTCACTATGCAGGGAAAACGCCGCTGTTGGGCGTCTGCCTCGGGCATCAGGCGATAGCCCAGGCGTTTGGCGCGACCATTGTGCGGGCGGCGCAGGTGATGCATGGAAAAACCTCGCTTATCGAGCATAACGGCGAAGGGGTGTTTCAGGGGCTGAATAATCCTTTGACGGTGACCCGCTATCATTCGCTGGTGATTGACCCGCCGACGCTGCCGCCTGAGTTTATCGTCACCGCCCGCAGCGCCAGCGGTGAGATTATGGGGATCCGTCATCGCGACTGGGATCTCGAGGGCGTGCAGTTCCATCCGGAAAGCATCCTCAGCGAACAGGGCCATCAATTGCTGGCGAACTTTATTAAGCGGTGATTTCGGTTGCCATTGACTGATTTTTTATGCATATTTTGTGATTAGATTATCATAATCGCATCTGCATAACGAAGAGGGATGGGCAAGACATGGCAACTGAACAACCGGCAATCACCCGCGCCACATTCGATGAAGTTATTTTGCCAATTTATGCACCGGCAGAATTCATCCCGGTAAAGGGAAAAGGCAGCCGCGTCTGGGATCAGCAGGGCAAAGAGTATGTTGATTTCGCCGGCGGTATCGCGGTGACGGCGCTCGGCCATTGCCACCCGGCGCTGGTGGCGGCGCTCCACGAGCAGGGCGAAACGCTGTGGCATACCAGCAACGTCTTTACCAATGAGCCAGCGCTGCGCCTGGGACGTAAACTTGTCGATGCCACCTTCGCCGAGCGAGTGGTGTTTATGAACTCCGGTACCGAAGCCAATGAAACGGCCTTTAAGCTGGCGCGTCACTATGCGGTGACCCGCCATAGCCCGTACAAAACCAAAATCATCGCTTTCCATAATGCCTTTCATGGTCGCTCCCTGTTTACCGTCTCCGTCGGCGGGCAGCCGAAGTACTCCGATGGTTTCGGCCCGAAACCGGCGGATATTGTCCATGTTCCCTTCAACGACCTGCAGGCGGTAAAAGCGGTGATGGATGACCACACCTGCGCGGTGGTGGTGGAGCCGATTCAGGGCGAAGGCGGCGTGACGGCAGCGACGCCGGCGTTCCTGCAGGGGCTGCGCGAACTGTGCGATCAACACCAGGCGCTGTTAGTCTTTGATGAAGTGCAGTGCGGAATGGGGCGTACCGGATCGCTGTTTGCCTATATGCACTATGGCGTAACCCCGGATATTCTCACCAGCGCCAAAGCGCTGGGCGGCGGTTTCCCGGTCAGCGCCATGTTGACTACCCACGAGATCGCCAGCGCCTTCCATGCGGGTTCCCATGGCTCAACCTACGGCGGCAACCCGCTGGCCTGCGCGGTCGCCAACGCCGCTTTCGATCTGATCAATACCCCGGCGGTGCTGGATGGCGTGAACGCCAAACGCGAACTGTTCGTCAAACACCTGCAGCAGCTGGATGCCGAGTTTGATCTGTTCAGTGATATTCGCGGGATGGGCCTGCTGATTGGCGCCGAACTCAAGCCGCAGCACAAGGGCCGCGCGCGTGATTTTCTCTATGCCGCTGCGGAAGCCGGCGTCATGGTGCTTAACGCCGGGCCGGACGTGATGCGTTTTGTTCCCTCGCTGATCATCGAAGAGCAGGATATTGCCGAGGGGATGGCGCGCTTTGCCCAGGCCGTGGCA
Organism: Klebsiella sp. GG_Kp146; assembly: GCF_040061975.1. Taxonomy (NCBI): domain Bacteria; kingdom Pseudomonadati; phylum Pseudomonadota; class Gammaproteobacteria; order Enterobacterales; family Enterobacteriaceae; genus Klebsiella; species Klebsiella sp. GG_Kp146. The sequence goes on along the minus strand of NZ_JBEAHA010000008.1, from coordinate 17,957 downwards.
AAGGTGATTAACGGCTGATCTTCCGCAGCCAGATGCCGTGATGCGGCCGCTGACGCCATGCCACTGACGAAATGGTGTGCATGGTGTTCAGATGGCCCAGAATGCGTTGCAGATGCTGCTCCAGGGTGCTTAACGGACCGATCGGCACCTCGCTTTCCGGTGACTCCATAATATTGACATCCCCTGCGCTGCCGGGGCCATCGCTGTCCAGCCGCTGCTGACAGCGCTGCAGGGCAATCTCACAGGATTCGAGATAGCGCTGGGCAAGATCCGGGGTGAGCATCGTATGCTCCCGGGCCAAAGTGGTCATGGCGTTGATGTGTTCGACGATAAACTGGCTGTGCGTCACCCATAGCTTCATATCTTCCAGGTAGTGGGTATTAAACCCGGGCTCCTGCATCGCCTGATTCAGGGAGTTGTAGAGCGCGTTGTGCGCCTGATTGACGCGCATGCGCTGGTAGGCCAGCGCGGGCGCTTTGGGGTCGGGGCTGAGGATCAGGCGAATCGCCTGCTGGTCGGCCTCCAGCGCATCGTGGGCGTTTTTTTTCAGCAGGCCGCTCTGCCACTGCGGCCACAGCCAGACCATCCCGCCGAAGGCGATCAGGCAGCCGATCAGCGTATCGATCAGCCGGGCGATAATAAACTGTTCGCCGTTGAGCGTCAGCAGCTGCAGGGTATATACCGCCGTCACCGTAAACCCCACCATCGCCCAGCCATAGTGTTTGCGGATGATCAGATAGCTGAGCAGGGTGATCAGCAGCATCCCGCTCAGGGTATAGCTCTCCGGAACGTGAAAGTGCAAGGTCAGCCCGGCGATGATCAGGCCGGCGAGCGTCCCCGCCGCCCGGTGGACAATACGAACCCGCGTGGCGCCATAGCCGTTCTGTGTCACGAAGAGGACGGTCATCAGGATCCAGTAGGGCTTCGGCAAATGCAGGGCGTTGCCCATCAGGCTGGCGATGCTCAGCATCACGCTGATGCGGGCGGCGTTGCGCAGCGCGGGCGACTTCAGCGACAGATAGTTCTTTAGCGCGGGAAACAACGGTAAACGACGCTCTTTGTCAGCCATCAGATCCCGGGCATACAGTGGGCGCTGGGTATGCAGCACCCGGGCGATGCGGCTGAAGTGCCAGGCGCAGAAGTGGCCGACCGGGTTATCCGGATGCTGGCGGGCGATCTTTTCCAGGGCGCCGATCTGTTTATCCATCTGGAAACGCTGCGGAAAACGATGATAGAGCATGTCATCCGCCAGCACCCGCAGGCGGGCGGCGACGGTCTGCGCGTTCCAGCGGATCACCGCTTCGGCATGGCTGCGCTCAACCAGCTTTTGCACCTCTTCCGGCTGATGCAGGCTGACCGAAATATGCTCCTGTAGATCCAGCCCCATCTGGAACGCCCGCAGAAGACGTTTGTGGTCGTTACGTTGGTTGGCGGCCAGCATATGCATCTGCTGATAGCACTGGGTGATTAAATCGACCACCTTCTGCTGGCGGATGAGCAGCGGCGGCAGGGCGGTCGAGGGATCGGTATGCTGGGTCAACAGGCTATATTTGGCTTCGCAATAATTGGCCAGTTCCCGGTAGAGCAGACTGAGCGACTCCCGCAGCGGCTGTTCGCGCCACAGCCAGAACCAGAACCAGTTAAACACGCCGTACCATAGCGTGCCGAAGGCGTAGATCAACAGCGGCTCCCAGACGGGCATATTGCCCGCCAGGCTCAGGGTAAAGATGGCGGCGATCAGCGACGCGGGCAGCAGGCGCGCGTGCAGCGAACTGATTTCCGCGGTGACGCCGAGCAATAGCGCCAGGCCGCTGAGAATAAGCGGCAAAGGTATGGTCTGGGCGAGCAGCAGCTGCACCACCAGGCTGCATCCGGCAAACAGACAGCCGCCGATAATCAGACGCTTAAAAAAGCGCTTATGCGGAGTGTCGAGACCGGCGATGTTGCAGCAGGCGGGAACTAAGGAAAACAGGAGCCCCTGCTGGAGATGGCCGAGCAGAAGACCGATGGCCACAGGCAGACACAGCACCAGCGTTTGCCGCAGTGCATAGTTGACTTCCGGGTGGTAAATCAGCCTGCGCCACATGAGGGAAAAACAAAAACGGCGTACTGCAGGAGCAATACGCCGCTTAGCAACTTAACGGGTGCCGTAGACGACGATAGTTTTACCGTGGGCGGAAATCAGGTTCTGATCTTCCAGCATTTTCAAAATACGGCCAACGGTTTCACGAGAGCAGCCGACGATCTGACCAATTTCCTGACGGGTAATTTTAATTTGCATACCGTCCGGGTGGGTCATGGCATCGGGTTGCTTCGCCAGGTTCAGCAGCGTCTGGGCGATACGGCCCGTCACGTCGAGGAAGGCGAGGTTGCCCACTTTCTCAGACGTCACCTGCAGACGGCGAGCCATTTGCGAAGAGAGACGCATCAGAATGTCCGGGTTCACCTGGATCAGCTGACGGAATTTCTTATAAGAGATCTCGGCCACTTCACATGCGGTTTTCGCCCGTACCCAGGCGCTACGCTCCTGACCCTCTTCAAACAGGCCTAATTCACCGATGAAATCGCCCTGGTTGAGGTAGGAGAGGATCATCTCTTTACCTTCTTCATCCTTGATGAGTACAGCCACGGAGCCTTTAACGATGTAGTACAGCGTTTCTGCTTTCTCACCCTGGTGGATCAGCGTGCTCTTTGATGGGTACTTATGAATGTGGCAATGAGACAAGAACCATTCAAGGGTAGGGTCTGTTTGCGGTTTGCCAAGCACCATGCGCGGTTATCCTCTGTTATAAGCTATCTCCGGGCGCCGACACTACACGGCGTCCGGGCATGCAATCGTATTGTTTCCCTATACCTGGGAAGCTGGCTGATGATTTTTCGACAGCCTGTAATGTGAACTCCTCTGCATACATGCAGTACATCAATGTATTACTGTAGCATCCAGACTGTTTTAGCATAGCTTTCGCCGCATGTCTCCTGGTGTCTCGCTTCAGCATGACGCAGGTCGCCTTCCGTTGCGAGAATTGTTATGTGCGCGTAATCTGACAGGAATATTGCGATACTGGAGTTAAATTTTATGCAAGCGCGTGTGAAATGGGTTGAAGGGTTAACCTTTATCGGGGAGTCCGCGTCAGGACACCAGATTCTGATGGATGGCAACTCCGGAGATAAGGCGCCCAGCCCGATGGAGATGGTGCTGATGGCGGCGGGCGGTTGCAGTGCGATCGATGTGGTCTCCATTTTGCAAAAAGGTCGTCACGACGTGACCAACTGCGAAGTGAAGCTGACCTCTGAGCGTCGGGAAGAGGCGCCGCGCCTGTTCACGCATATTAATCTGCACTTTATCGTCACCGGTAAGGCGCTGAAAGATGCCGCAGTTTCCCGCGCGGTGGATCTGTCGGCAGAGAAATACTGCTCGGTGGCGCTGATGCTGGAAAAAGCGGTGAAGATCACCCACTCCTATGAAGTGATCGAGGCGTAGTCTTCGCCTGCTGATGTGAATGATCTCAACCCCGGCCTGGCCGGGGTTTTTTCTGTTAGCCGATCTTTCGGCCTTCCATCAGACGCTCGACCAGCGGCGCCATAATAAGCTCCATCGCCAGCCCCATTTTACCGCCCGGCACCACCAGGGTGTTCATGTGCGAAATAAACGAGCCCTGTAGCATCGCCAGCAGCCAGGGGAAGTCGATGTTCTGCAGATTGCGGAAATGGATCACCACAAAGCTCTCGTCCAGAGAGGGGATCGCTTTCGCGGCAAACGGGTTGGAGGTGTCCACCGTCGGCACGCGCTGGAAGTTGATGTGGGTGCGGGAAAACTGCGGGGTGATGAAGTTAATGTAATCTTCCATCGATCGGACGACGGAGTCCATCACCGCCTCCCGGGAGTGGCCGCGTTCGCTGGTGTCGCGAATGAGTTTCTGGATCCACTCCAGGTTAACGATAGGCACGACCCCGACCAGCAGGTCGACATGGCTGGCGACATCATGCTGCGGCGTGACAACCCCGCCGTGCAGCCCCTCATAGAACAGCACGTCCGTCGGCTCCGGCAGCGGCTGCCATGGGGTGAAGGTTCCCGGCACCTGATTCCACGGCACGGCTTCGTCATAGGTGTGCAGGTATTTACGCGACTGGCCTTTGCCATGGCGGCCATAGTCGACAAAGGTCTGCTCCAGCAGGCCGAAGTCGTTCGCCTCCGGGCCAAAGTAGCTGATATGTTTGCCCTGATCCCGCGCTTTGCGGATCGCCATGTCCATTTCCGGGCGGGTGTAGCGATGAAAGCTGTCGCCTTCCACCTCCGCGGCGTGCAGATTTAGCTGCGCGAAGATTTTGCGAAAGGCGAGGCTGGTGGTGGTAGTGCCCGCGCCGCTGGAGCCCGTGACGGCGATCACCGGATGTTTGGCAGACATAACAACTCCCTGGTTAAACGATGTAGTGGCGTCGCCTTAGCCGTTAAACAGGGCGCGCGGCATAATATTGACCGTCTCATGCAGTTCCGACCACACGAGGACCGCCTCTCCGCGTTTCAGCTGCTGTTTTACATCGGCGACTTTATCGGCAAGTGAACGTTCATGTTCACCATAATCGGTGCCTTCGCGTAACACAAAGCTTTCAATCAGGTTATCCAGCGTTTCGGGATCCAGATCCTGCCAGGGAATAATCATACCGGAACCTCCAGCCAGCGGTTTAACCAGTCGGGAATACGTCTTTCCAGCCACATCTCCGGTTTACGCAGGGTGCCGCCGACGAAGCCGACGTGGCCGCCTTGTTCAGTCAATTGATACTCGACGTTCGCCGGCAGTTGCTCCTGCGGGGGAATGGAGTGGTGGTCCATAAACGGGTCGTCTTTCGCATGGATGATGAGCGTCGGCTTAGTGATATCGCTGAGCCGCGGCATGGCGCTGCATTGCCGGTAATAATCCAGCGCATCGGCGAAACCATGGATTTTGGCGGTGATCATGTCGTCAAATTCCCGGATGCGGCGCATCCCTTTGAGCTGGCGTAAATCGACGGGCAGCGAGCCAGGATACGCTTTCAACTTACGTGAGGCGTTGGCTTTTAACAGATTGAGCAGATAGCGCTGATAAACTCGCGAGAAGCCCTTATCCATATGATAGCTGCAGGCTTCCAGCATGAAAGGCGCGGAAACGATCACCGCCGCATCCAGCGGGCAGCGGTCGCCTTCTTCTGCCAGCAGGCAGCCCAGCATGTTGCCGCCCAGCGAATAGCCGACGGCGGCGGTCGGCGCGGGGCCAAACTCGCGCTGCAGCCAGTGGAGAAACCAGGTGCCATCTTCCGTTTCGCCGGAGTGATAGATGCGGTGATTGCGGTTAGGTTCGCCGCTGCAGCCGCGAAAGTGCATGACCACGCCCAGCCAGCCGCGCTGCATCGCCGCGTGGATCAGGCCATGGGCATACGGGCTGTGCAGACTTCCTTCCAGACCATGAAAGACGACGAGGCGCGGCTTGTGGCGCGCCTCGTGCGGGTCTTCGCTCCAGGCGAGATCGACAAAATCGCCGTCCGGCAGCTCAAGGCGCTGCCAGTGCGGGGTAAAGCGCAATTTACGGCGGATCAGCCGCGGCAGCATGGTTTGCAGATGACGATTGCCCACGCCGCGCATGGGATGGAACTCACGCGAATCGTTTTCGGGGGGCGTCATGTCTGTGGGGATGATTTCAACCATAGCACCAGAATAATTAATAAACGTGATGATGACTATACCGCGCAGGGCGCGCGGGAGTTAGCCAATATGTGGTCTTGTGGCCAATGACGCCCGGTGACACCGAAAACAAACCATTGATGTCATTGATGGCCTGAGCATGGGAATGGCAGAAACCCATTCTGCCCGCGCCGTCGCAGGCAGAATGATGAGGCGGCGTTAGCCTTCCTGAAGCATGCGCTCCAGCTGCTCTTGTGCCTCCAGCCAGGCCATTTCGCACTCTTCCAGCCCGGATTTCGCGCTGGCCTGCTGCTGCAGGCATTCAGTCAGTTCCGCTTTCCGCGAGGCGTCGTAGAGTTCGCTGTCGCCAAGTTTCTCTTCCGCACTGGCCAGCTGCGCGTTGAGCTTGTCCATCTCTTTTTCCAGACGGGCGATCTCTTTGCGCAGCGGTTGGGTCTGGCTGCGCAGCTCCGCTTCCCGACGCTTCTGGTCTTTGCGCGCTTGCGCGCTGTTGCCGCTCTCTTTTGGCGCGTCGCCGCTCTGGGACTCCTGTTTTTGCGAGTCGCTGAGCCACTGCTGATAATCGTCCAGATCGCCGTCGAACGGTTCGACTTTGCCATCGTGGACAAGGTACAGATCGTCGGTGGTGGAGCGGATCAGGTGGCGATCGTGCGATACGACTACCAGCGCCCCTTCAAAGTCGATCAGCGCTTCGGTTAAGGCCTGACGCATATCGAGGTCGAGATGGTTGGTCGGTTCGTCGAGCAGCAGCAGGTTAGGGCGCTGCCAGACGATCAGGGCCAGCACCAGACGCGCCTTTTCTCCACCGGAGAAGCGGCGGGTCTCTTCGCTGACCTTATCCCCCTGGAAACCAAAGCCGCCAAGATAATCACGCAGCTTCTGCTCCAGCTCCTGCGGCGCCAGGCGCGCCAGGTGCTGCAGCGGCGACTCATCGGCGCGCAGGAACTCCAGCTGATGCTGGGCGAAGTAGCCGAGCTTGATGCCTTTGGCGAGGCCGATCTCGCCGCTCACGGGCTGGAGTTCGCCAGCCAGCAGCTTAATCAGCGTCGATTTCCCTGCGCCGTTGCGGCCCAGCAGGCCGATACGCGACCCCGGCACCAGATTGAGCTTAATGGAGTCGAGGATAATACGCTCGCCATAGCCGGCGCTGACTTTCTCCATCTTCAGCAGCGGGTTTGGCAGGCTCTCCGGCTGGCGGAAGCTGAAGTGGAACGGGTTATCCACGTGCGCCGGGGCGATGAGTTCCATCCGCTCCAGCATTTTAATACGGCTCTGCGCCTGCTTGGCTTTGGTGGCTTTGGCGCGGAAGCGATCGATATAGCTTTGCAGATGCGCGACACGCTGCTGCTGGCTTTCGTACATCGCCTGCTGCTGAGCGAGCCGGGTGGCGCGCTGCACTTCAAACGAGCTGTAGTTGCCGGTGTACTCAAACATCGTCTGCTGTTCGATATGGATAATTTTGTCGACGATAGGATCGAGGAAATCGCGATCGTGGGAGATCAGGATCAGCGTCCCCGTGTAGCCCTTCAGCCACTTCTCCAGCCAGATCACCGCATCAAGGTCGAGGTGGTTAGTCGGTTCATCGAGCAGCAGCAGATCGGAGCGGCAGATCAGCGCCTGCGCGAGGTTTAGACGCATACGCCAGCCGCCGGAAAAATCGCTGACCGGCCGCTCGAGCTGTTCATTGCTGAAACCCAGGCCGTGCAGCAGGCTGGCGGCGCGGGAGCGGATGGTCCAGGCGTCGATGGCGTCCAGCTTGCCGTGGACGGTGGCGATGGCATGGCCGTCGTTGCGCTCGTTAGCCTGCTGGAGCGCGGCTTCCAGCTGGCGATATTCGCGATCGCCGTCAATGACATAATCGATTGCTGGCTGCGGCAGGGCCGGGGTTTCCTGATTCACCCAGGCCAGCTGCCAGTTGCCGGGAAAGGTCATACTGCCGCCGTCAGCGCTTATCTCGTTTTTCAAAAGCGATAGCAGCGTCGATTTCCCGCAGCCGTTTTTCCCCACCAGACCGACCTTCTGGCCAGGGTTGATGGTAGCGGTGGCGTTGTCCAGCAGGACGCGAACGCCGCGACGAATTTGTAACGAGGAGAAAACAATCATAAGGCGCCGTATGTTCAGACTATGTTAATTTGTCATTATGATAATGTAGTGTGGAAGCGAATCGCTTCACCGGGCCGCCATGGTAGCCCAAAACGAAGACGATACACAAAGTCATTCTGGCTGTGTCAAAACGCCAGGGCTGTGCAGGCCGCCAGAAGACCTACGGGAGGGGAATGATGTCTCAGACAGCGAAAGTGTTGCTGCTGTATGCCCACCCAGAATCTCAGGATTCCGTGGCCAACCGGGTTTTATTACAACCGGCCTTACAGTTGCCAAACGTCACCGTGCACGATCTCTACGCGCACTATCCGGATTTTTTTATCGATATTGCTCACGAACAGGACCTGCTGCGCCAGCATGAGGTGATCGTTTTCCAGCATCCTTTATATACCTGGAGCTGTCCGGCGCTGCTCAAGGAGTGGCTGGATCGTGTCTTAAGCCGCGGCTTCGCCAGCGGCGCCGGAGGGAACGAACTGGCGGGAAAGTACTGGCGCAGCGTGATCACCACCGGCGAACCTGAGAGCGCCTACCGTCGCGATGCGAATCGCTATCCAATGAACGATATTTTACGTCCTTTTGAACTGACCGCCGGCATGTGCCGTATGCACTGGATGAGCCCCATTATCGTCTACTGGGCCCGGCGGCAACAGCCAGAGGAGCTACGCAGCCGCGCCCTGGCCTATCGGGACTGGCTGGCCAACCCCCTTGCCGCCGGAGGTGTCCATGGCGGGATTTGATTTGCTGCTGGCGGGGGTGCTGTTTTTGTTCGCGGCCGTTATCGCCGTCCCTCTGGCTTCAAGACTGGGAATTGGCGCGGTGCTGGGCTATCTGCTGGCCGGGATCGCCATTGGTCCGTGGGGGCTCGGGTTTATCAGCGATGTGGATGAAATTCTCCATTTCTCTGAACTCGGCGTGGTGTTTCTGATGTTTATCATCGGCCTGGAGCTCAATCCCGCCAAGCTATGGCGGCTGCGAAGCTCCATCTTCGGCGTTGGCGCGGCGCAGGTGATGCTCAGCGCGGCGATCCTCGGCGGTCTGTTGATGACGACAGGATTTTCATGGCAGGCGGCGGTGGTCGGCGGGATCGGCCTGGCGATGTCCTCTACCGCGATGGCACTGCAGCTGATGCGCGAGAAGGGAATGAGCCGCAGCGAATCAGGGCAGTTAGGCTTTTCGGTCCTGCTGTTTCAGGATCTGGCGGTGATCCCGGCGCTGGCGCTGGTGCCTCTGCTGGCGGGTTCCGCGGATGAGCATGTGAACTGGCTAACGGTCGGCATGAAGGTCCTGGCGTTTGCCGGAATGCTGATTGGCGGACGCTATTTACTGCGGCCGGTGTTCCGCTTTATCGCCAGCTCCGGGGTCAGGGAAGTGTTCACTGCCGCCACGCTGCTGCTGGTCCTTGGATCCGCCCTGTTTATGGAGGCGCTGGGGCTGTCGATGGCGCTAGGTACCTTTATCGCCGGCGTGCTGCTGGCGGAAAGTGAGTATCGCCATGAACTGGAGATCGCCATCGATCCGTTCAAGGGGCTGCTGCTTGGGTTGTTCTTTATCTCCGTCGGTATGGCGCTGAACCTTGGCGTGCTGTACACCCATCTGCTGTGGGTGGCGGTGAGCGTGGCGGTGCTGGTGGCGGTAAAAATGCTGGTGCTCTATCTGCTGGCCCGTCTCTATGGCCTGCGGAGTTCCGAGCGTATGCAGTTTGCGGGCGTATTAAGCCAGGGCGGCGAGTTCGCGTTTGTTCTCTTTTCGCTGCCCGCTTCTCAGCGGTTGTTCCAGCACGACCAGATGGCGCTGCTGCTGGTGGCCGTCACCTTGTCGATGATGACCACGCCGCTGCTGATGAAAGGGATCGATAAGATACTGTCGCGACGCCTGAATCCAGCAGAGGATACCGATGAGGCGCCGTGGGTAGAGGACGATAAACCGCAGGTGATTATTGTTGGCTTTGGCCGTTTCGGCCAGGTCATCGGTCGCCTGCTGATGGCCAATAAGATGCGTATTACGGTGCTGGAGCGAGACATCAGCGCGGTGAATCTGATGCGCAACTATGGCTATAAAGTCTATTTTGGCGATGCCACCCAGCTGGAACTGCTGCGCTCGGCGGGGGCGGAGGAGGCGCAGTCGATCGTCATTACCTGTAATGAGCCGGAAGACACCATGCGGCTGGTGGAGATGTGTCAACAACACTTTCCACATCTGCACATCCTGGCGCGCGCTCGCGGGCGCGTCGAGGCGCATGAGCTTCTGCAGGCCGGCGTGACGCAGTTTTCCCGTGAGACTTTCTCCAGCGCGCTGGAGCTGGGGCGTAAAGCGCTCATCACCCTCGGGATGCATCCTCACCAGGCCCAGCGCGCGCAGCTGCACTTCCGACGCCTCGATATGCGAATGCTGCGTGAGTTAATGCCGGTGCATACTGATACGGTACAGATATCACGCGTGCGGGAAGCCCGGCGCGAACTGGAAGAGATTTTTCAGCGCGAAATGCAGAAAGAGAGCCGGCAGCTGGACGGCTGGGACGAGTTTGAATAAAGGTAAATCATATGGCAGTACGTAAACGTTTTATTGCCGGGGCGAAATGTCCGGCGTGCCAGGCGCAGGATTCACTGGCGATGTGGCGTGAAAATAATGTCGATGTTGTTGAATGCGTTAAGTGCGGTCATCAGATGCGTGAGGCGGATAAAGAGGCCCGTGAGCATGTACGCAAAGAGGAGCAGGTGATTGGCATTTTTCATCCCGACTAGCGTTATCCGTCGGCTTTTTTTAAGCTAAAGGGTACACGGCAGCAGAATTCCGCTACAATCTGCGCCACTATTCTTCCCATCTCAGGAGATATCATGAAAGTAGCAAAAGACCTGGTGGTCAGCCTGGCCTATCAGGTACGTACAGAAGACGGTGTGTTGGTTGATGAGTCTCCGGTAAGCGCGCCGCTGGATTACCTGCACGGTCACGGCTCCCTGATTTCCGGCCTGGAAAACGCGCTGGATGGCCACGAAGTGGGCGACAAATTTGACGTAGCCGTTGGCGCTAACGACGCTTACGGTCAGTATGACGAAAACCTGGTGCAGCGTGTACCGAAAGACGTCTTCATGGGCGTTGATGAACTGCAGGTTGGCATGCGCTTCCTGGCGGAAACCGATCAGGGTCCGGTACCAGTAGAGATTACTGAAGTTGAAGACGACCACGTGGTGGTTGATGGCAACCACATGCTGGCAGGTCAGAACCTGAAGTTCAATGTGGAAGTTGTCGCCATCCGCGAAGCGACCGCTGAAGAGCTGGAGCACGGTCACGTGCACGGCGCGCATGGTCATGATCACGACCACGATCATGGTCACGATGGCTGCTGCGGCGGTCACGGTCACGACCACGATCATGGCCACGACCATGGTAAAGGCGGCTGCGGCGGCCACGGTGGCTGCGGTTGCCACTAATCTTCGCGCTTCGGCGCGAAGACAACAAAAAAGCGGGGAGACCCGCTTTTTTTACGCCTCAATAATGCGGCGGCGGCGTCTCTTCGGCCTGGGAGGCGATATGGGAGGGTTGGGTCGCCTTCAGCTTCTCGATCATCAGACGCATATGCTCGCGCATCTTCGCCATCTCAATCTCGTGGGCGGTCACGGTTTTATTGAGGTCTTCGATGGTGATTTCCTGAAACGCCAGCCGGCTTTCCAGCTCCGCAAGGCGCGTTTCTAATGTGCTATCGTGCATGGGTAACCTCTTTAGTCTGATCCTGCGGGCGGATTCTACTTAAGTTTCCCCCGGCGCGCAGCATCGCTGCGTCCTACAGGAAACTTATTCATACAAAAATAGTCCTAAAAGTGGCGATATTCAGGAACGTCCGTATGTAGATTTTAACGGCGACGTTCTATAGTACGTTTTTTGCTTTTTACGATAACCCTGGGGTGAGAGGCCCCGGCCCTGGAGAAATGGATGAAATCACTGTTTAAAGTAACGCTGCTGGCGACCACAATGGCCGTCGCCCTGAATGCACCGCTGACCTTTGCTGCAGATACCGCGGCGAAAGCAGCCCCGGCGGCTGAGAGTAAATCGGCATTTAAAAATGACGATCAGAAATCGGCCTATGCGCTGGGCGCGTCCCTGGGGCGTTACATGGAAAACTCCCTGAAAGAACAAGAAAAACTCGGCATTAAGCTGGATAAAGCCCAGCTGATCGCCGGCGTACAAGACGCGTTTGCCGATAAGAGCAAACTGTCCGACCAGGAGATCGAACAGACTCTGCAGGCCTTTGAAACGCGCGTGAAGACCGCGGCTCAGCAGAAAATGGAAAAAGACGCCACTGAGAACGAAACCAAAGGTAAAGCTTTCCGTGACAGCTTTGCCAAAGAGAAGGGCGTGAAAACGTCGAAAACTGGCCTGCTGTATAAAGTCGAGAAAGAAGGCACTGGCGATGCGCCGAAAGACAGCGACACCGTGGTGGTTAACTACAAAGGTACGCTGATCGACGGCAAAGAGTTTGATAACTCTTATACCCGCGGCGAGCCGCTCTCTTTCCGTCTCGACGGGGTGATCCCGGGCTGGACTGAAGGCCTGAAGAACATCAAGAAAGGCGGCAAAATCAAGCTGGTCATTCCGCCAGATCTGGCCTACGGCAAAACCGGCGTCCCGGGCATCCCGGCCAACTCTACGCTGGTCTTTGATGTAGAGCTGCTGGATATCAAACCGGCGCCGAAGGCAGATGCTCAGCCGGAAGCCGCTGGCGATGCGAAAGCCGCGGACGCGAAAGCTGACGCTAAGAAGTAATCGGGTTCAGGCCGCCGTCTCGTCAGAGGCGGCGGCTTTTTTATTGAGCGCAGATATAATTAAAACTGGAAAGATCCTCAGGCGCTGTATTACTTTAGATAGCTTAATAATGATGATGAGCCTGCCCTGACAATAACGACAGGCTCCTGAAAAGGAGTGCTTTTTTTCATGTCCAGGTCGCTTTTAACCAACGAAACCAGCGAGCTTGACCTGCTGGATCAACGTCCCTTTGACCAGACCGATTTCGATATTCTTAAATCTTATGAAGCGGTGGTGGACGGGTTGGCGATGCTCATCGGTTCGCACTGTGAAATCGTGCTGCATTCTTTGCAGGATCTGAAATGCTCTGCCATCCGTATCGCCAATGGTGAACATACCGGCCGCCAAATCGGTTCACCGATTACCGATCTTGCGCTGCGCATGCTGCACGATATGACGGGCGCCGATAGCAGCGTTTCCAAATGCTACTTTACCCGCGCCAAAAGCGGCGTCCTGATGAAGTCGGTGACGATTGCCATCCGCAACCGCGATCACCGGGTGATTGGTCTGCTGTGCATCAATATGAATCTGGATGTGCCGTTTTCCCAGATCATGAGCACCTTTATTCCGCCAGAAACGCCCGAGGTTAACTCGCCGGTGAACTTTGCTTCCTCGGTTGACGATCTGGTCGCCCAGACTCTGGAATTCACCATCGAAGAGGTGAATGCCGATCGCAGCGTGTCCAACAATGCTAAAAACCGTCAAATCGTGCTGAATCTCTACGAGAAAGGGATCTTCGATATTAAAGACGCCATTAACCAGGTGGCCGATCGTCTGAACATCTCCAAGCACACCGTCTACCTCTATATTCGCCAGTTCAAAAGCGGCGATTTCCAGGGGCTGGATAAGTAATGCGTTTTGCCCTCACGGTGACCGGCCCTGCCTATGGAACGCAGCAGGCGAGCAGCGCCTGGCAATTTGCTCAGGCCGTGCTGCAGGAAGGCCATGAGCTGGCGTGCGTTTTTTTCTATCGCGAAGGCGTGCTTAACGCTAACCAGCTGACGGCGCCCGCCAGCGATGAGTTCGATCTGGTGCGCGGGTGGCAATCCCTCCACGATGAGCACGGCGTCGCGCTGCATATCTGCGTGGCGGCCGCCCTGCGTCGTGGCGTAACGGACGAGCGCGAAGCGCAGCAGCTCGCTCTGCCTGGCCATAATCTGCAGCCGGGTTTTACGTTGAGCGGACTTGGCGCGCTGGCGGAAGCGGCGCTTACTTGCGATCGGATGGTACAGTTTTGATGAAACGTGTGGCTTTCGTTTTTTCCTCCGCGCCGCACGGCAGCGCCGCCGGCAGGGAAGGCCTCGACGCCTTATTAGCCACCTCTGCCCTCACCGACGAGATTGGCGTATTTTTCGTGGGCGACGGCGTGTTTCAGCTGTTGCCCGCCCAGCGGCCTGGCGCTGTGCTGGCCCGCGATTACATCGCCACCTTTAAACTGCTGTCGCTATATGATATCGACCAGTGTTGGCTGTGCGCCGAGTCGTCGCGAGAGCGCGGCCTGGACCCCGCGACCCCGTGGGTGGTGGATGTCGAATGCCTGGCGCCGGATGCCCTGCGCGCCCGTCTGCATGAATTTGATGTGATTTTGCGTTTCTGAGGCCCCCATGCTCCATACGCTCAGTGTTTCTCCCTGGCATGCCGATATCGCAGCAATGCTTCGCTTGATGGAGCAGGGTGACGATCTGTTACTGCTGTCTGATGGCGTCGCGGCGGCTATCGCCGGCGGTCGCTTCCTTGAGATCCTGCAATCCGCCCCCATAACCCTTTACGTGCTGCAAGACGACGTTGACGCCCGCGGGCTAACTGGTCAAATTGCGGACAGTGTCGGCAGGGTTAGCTATACTGATTTCGTCAGACTCACAGTCAAACATGCCGGTCAGTTGGCCTGGTGATGGCGGGATCGTTGTATATTTCTTGACACCTTTTCGGCACCGCCCTAAAATTCTGCGTCCTCATAATATATGAGGCGATTTATTACGTGTTTACGAAGCAAAAGCTAAAACCAGGAGCTATTTAATGGCAACAATTAACCAGCTGGTACGCAAACCACGCGCGCGCAAAGTTGCAAAGAGCAACGTGCCAGCGCTGGAAGCCTGCCCGCAGAAACGTGGCGTATGTACTCGCGTATATACCACCACTCCTAAGAAACCGAACTCCGCACTGCGTAAAGTTTGCCGTGTGCGTCTGACTAACGGTTTCGAAGTCACCTCCTACATCGGTGGTGAAGGTCACAACCTGCAGGAGCACTCCGTGATCCTGATCCGTGGCGGTCGTGTTAAAGACCTTCCGGGTGTTCGTTACCACACCGTTCGTGGTGCGCTTGACTGCTCCGGCGTTAAAGACCGTAAGCAGGCTCGCTCCAAGTACGGCGTGAAGCGTCCTAAGGCTTAATGGTTCTCCGTTAAGTAAGGCCAAACTGATTTATCTTAATGTCATACTAAACTCTTAGAGTTTTGGACAATCCTGAATTAACAACGGAGTATTTCCATGCCACGTCGTCGCGTCATTGGTCAGCGTAAAATTCTGCCGGATCCGAAGTTCGGATCAGAACTGCTGGCTAAATTTGTCAATATCCTGATGGTAGATGGTAAAAAATCTACTGCAGAAACTATCGTATACAGCGCGCTGGAGACCCTGGCTCAGCGTTCTGGTAAATCTGAACTGGAAGCCTTCGAAGTTGCGCTCGAAAACGTGCGCCCGACTGTCGAAGTTAAGTCCCGCCGCGTAGGTGGTTCTACTTATCAGGTTCCAGTTGAAGTTCGTCCGGTCCGTCGTAATGCCCTGGCAATGCGTTGGATCGTTGAAGCTGCTCGTAAACGCGGTGATAAATCCATGGCTCTGCGCCTGGCGAACGAACTCACTGATGCTGCAGACAACAAAGGTACTGCAGTTAAGAAACGTGAAGACGTTCACCGTATGGCCGAAGCCAACAAGGCGTTCGCTCACTACCGTTGGTAATCCCTTCGGAGTCATAGTCACCAGGCGGGCGCTTCAGATGAGTCGCCCGCTCTGGATAACTTAACTGAACGCCTAAAGAAATAAACGAGGAATCAAATGGCTCGTACAACACCCATCGCACGCTACCGTAACATCGGTATCAGTGCGCACATCGACGCCGGTAAAACCACTACTACCGAACGTATTCTGTTCTACACCGGTGTAAACCACAAAATCGGTGAAGTTCATGACGGCGCCGCTACCATGGACTGGATGGAGCAGGAGCAGGAACGTGGTATCACCATCACTTCCGCTGCGACTACTGCATTCTGGTCTGGTATGGCTAAGCAGTATGAACCGCACCGTGTAAACATCATCGACACCCCGGGGCACGTTGACTTCACTATCGAAGTAGAACGTTCCATGCGTGTTCTTGATGGTGCGGTAATGGTTTACTGCGCAGTTGGTGGTGTTCAGCCGCAGTCTGAAACCGTATGGCGTCAGGCAAACAAATATAAAGTTCCGCGCATCGCGTTCGTTAACAAAATGGACCGCATGGGCGCTAACTTCCTGAAAGTTGTTGGTCAGATCAAAACCCGTCTGGGCGCGAACCCGGTTCCGCTGCAGCTGGCAATTGGTGCTGAAGAAGGTTTCACCGGCGTTGTTGACCTGGTGAAAATGAAAGCCATCAACTGGAACGATGCAGACCAGGGCGTAACCTTCGAATACGAAGATATCCCGGCTGACATGCAGGATCTGGCTGACGAATGGCACCAGAACCTGATCGAGTCCGCAGCTGAAGCTTCTGAAGAGCTGATGGAAAAATACCTGGGTGGTGAAGAACTGACTGAAGAAGAGATCAAAAAAGCTCTGCGTCAGCGCGTTCTGAACAACGAAATCATCCTGGTAACCTGTGGTTCTGCGTTCAAGAACAAAGGTGTTCAGGCGATGCTGGATGCGGTAATTGACTACCTGCCATCCCCTGTTGACGTTCCGGCGATCAACGGCATCCTGGACGACGGTAAAGATACTCCGGCTGAGCGTCACGCAAGCGACGACGAGCCGTTCTCTGCACTGGCGTTCAAAATCGCTACTGACCCGTTCGTGGGCAACCTGACCTTCTTCCGCGTGTACTCCGGTGTGGTTAACTCTGGTGATACCGTACTGAACTCCGTGAAAGCTGCACGTGAGCGTTTCGGTCGTATCGTACAGATGCACGCTAACAAACGTGAAGAGATCAAAGAAGTTCGCGCGGGCGACATCGCTGCTGCAATCGGTCTGAAAGACGTAACTACTGGTGACACCCTGTGTAACCCGGATGCGCCGATCATTCTGGAGCGTATGGAATTCCCTGAGCCGGTAATCTCCATCGCCGTTGAGCCGAAAACCAAAGCTGACCAGGAAAAAATGGGTCTGGCTCTGGGTCGTCTGGCTAAAGAAGACCCGTCTTTCCGCGTATGGACTGACGAAGAGTCTAACCAGACCATTATCGCCGGTATGGGTGAGCTGCACCTCGACATCATCGTTGACCGTATGAAGCGTGAATTCAACGTTGAAGCGAACGTCGGTAAACCTCAGGTTGCTTACCGTGAAGCAATTCGCGCGAAAGTTACCGATATCGAAGGTAAACACGCCAAGCAGTCTGGTGGTCGTGGTCAGTACGGTCACGTTGTGATCGACATGTACCCGCTGGAGCCGGGCTCTAACCCGAAAGGTTACGAGTTCATCAACGACATCAAAGGTGGTGTAATTCCTGGCGAATACATCCCGGCCGTTGATAAAGGCATCCAGGAACAGCTGAAAGCTGGTCCGCTGGCAGGTTACCCGGTAGTTGATATGGGTATCCGTCTGCACTTCGGTTCTTACCACGACGTTGACTCCTCTGAGCTGGCGTTTAAACTGGCTGCGTCTATTGCCTTTAAAGAAGGCTTTAAGAAAGCAAAACCAGTTCTGCTTGAGCCGATCATGAAGGTTGAAGTAGAAACTCCGGAAGAGAACACTGGTGACGTTATCGGTGACTTGAGCCGTCGTCGCGGTATGCTGCGCGGTCAGGAATCCGAAGTAACCGGCGTTAAGATCCACGCTGAAGTACCGCTGTCCGAAATGTTCGGTTATGCAACTCAGCTGCGTTCTCTGACCAAAGGTCGTGCATCATACACCATGGAATTCCTGAAGTATGATGATGCGCCGAACAACGTTGCTCAGGCCGTTATTGAAGCCCGTGGTAAATAATCCACAGGATTAAAACCTAAGTCCCGTGCTCTCTCCGAAGGGGAGAGCACTATAGTAAGGAATATAGCCGTGTCTAAAGAAAAATTTGAACGTACAAAACCGCACGTCAACGTTGGTACTATCGGCCACGTTGACCATGGTAAAACTACCCTGACTGCTGCCATCACTACCGTACTGGCTAAAACCTACGGTGGTTCCGCTCGCGCATTCG